>NZ_JBEZJL010000030.1:0-117685 GCF_040651755.1 Actinomadura sp. NPDC048394
GCCGCGGCGGCGCGCGACGCCCGGCTCCCGGAGCCCCGGCTGCTGGAGCTGCTCGACGACCCGGAGGCGGCCGGGAGCGCGGCGCGCAACCCCGGCCTGCCCGTGCCGGCGATGAAGCGGATCCTGTACGACGCCGCGATCATCTAGCGCCGCCGGTCATCCGGCGCCGCCCTTCGTCCGGCGCCGCCGATCATCGCGCGCCGCCGATCGTCCGGCGCCGCCGATCGTCCGGCGCCGCCGATCGTCCGGCGTCGCCGCTCGCCTAGCGGACCGGCAGGCCGGTGACGGTGCGGCCGATGACCAGGCGCTGGATCTCGCTGGTGCCCTCGAAGATCGTGAAGATCTTGGAGTCGCGGTGCATCCGCTCGACCGGGTACTCGCGGGTGTAGCCGTTGCCGCCGAGGATCTGGATCGCCTCCTCGGTGACGTACACCGACATCTCGCTGGCCATGAGCTTGGCCATCGAGCCCTCGGCGTTCTCGAAGTCCTTGCCGTTGCGGGCCATCCAGGCGGCCCGCCACACCATCAGGCGCGCGGCGTCCAGGCGGGTCTTCATGTCGGCGAGCTTGAAGGCGATGGCCTGGAAGTCGCCGATCTTCTTGCCGAACTGCTCGCGCTCCTGCGCGTACTGCAGGGCGTAGTCGTAGGCGGCGCGGCCGACGCCGAGGGCCATCGCGCCGACGGACGGCCGCGTGGTCTCGAACGTCTTCATCGCGGCCTGGCCCTTGGCGCTCTTGCCCTCGCGGGTCCGCGCGATGCGCTCGTCGAACTTCTCCTTGCCGCCGACGATGAGGTGGCTCGGGACGCGCACGTCGTCGAGGATGACCTCGGCGGTGTGGGAGGCGCGGATGCCGTGCTTCTTGAACTTCTGCCCCTGCTTGAGCCCGGGGGTGTTCGGCGGGACGATGAAGCTGGCCTGGCCGCGGCTGCCGAGCTCGGGGTGCACCGAGGCGACGACCACGTGGACGTCGGCGATGCCGCCGTTGGTCGCCCAGGTCTTGGTGCCGTTCAGCACCCACTCGTCCTTGGCCTCGTCGTACACGGCGCGGGTGCGGATGGAGCCGACGTCGCTGCCCGCGTCGGGCTCGGAGGCGCAGAACGCGCCGAGCTTGATGTCGTCGGCGGTGCCGAACATCTGCGGCACCCACTCGGTGACCTGCTCGGGGGTGCCGACGGCGGCCACGGACGCGGCGGCGAGGCCGGTGCCGACGATGGACAGGGCGATGCCCGCGTCGCCCCAGAACAGCTCCTCGAAGGCCACCGGGATGCCGAGGCCGGTCGGCTCCAGCCACTGGGTGGCGAAGAAGTCCAGCGAGTAGATCCCGACCTTGGACGCCTCCTGGATCAGCGGCCAGGGGGTCTCCTCCCGCTCGTCCCACTCCTCGGCGGCGGGGCGGATGACGTCCTTGGCGAACTCGTGCACCCAGTCCCTGACCTCGCGCACGTCCTCGCTGAGCTCCAGCGAGAACGGCGTGGACTCCGCGCTCGTCATGATTATTGACCCTTTCTCCAATATCGCCTGTTACCAACGGTAGCAGCATCATGTGCTACCGCGGGTAACACCGTGGCCGGAGTCACAGCCGGAAACGGCCGCGGAGACGGCGCCGGAGACGGCGCCGGAGATGGGGACGGCGCGGGTCAGCCGCGGCCGGACGAGAAGGACCGCGCGGCGGCGTACCCCGGTATCTCGATCATCGGCGGCCGCTCCCCCACGGCGACGTCGCTGGTCCGCGCGTCGTGCCCGGCCGCGGACCGGCGGAACTGGGTGAGCGCGGTGGAGGGCGCGCCGAGCGGGATCATCCGGCCGTGCCGCTCCAGCCGCGACCAGGCCGTCAGCATGATCTGGCCCGACATCGCGCCGAGCGCCTCGGTGGACTGGTGCGCGTGCACCCGGCGGCCGAGGTCGACCTGCGCGATCGCGTCCAGCCCGGCGTCCTGGTAGACGTCCAGCAGCAGGCCGAGCTCCACGCCGTAGCCGGTGACGAACGGCAGCCGCTCCAGCAGCGCGCGGCGGCCCGCGTACTCCCCGCCGAGCGGCTGCATCACCCCGGCCAGCAGCGGCCAGTGCATGTTGATCAGCGGGCGGGCGACCAGCTCGGTGACCCGCCCGCCGCCGCCCTCGACCCGCCGCTCCCCCTCGACCAGCGGGCGGTCGTAGCAGCCCTTGACGTACCCGACCGACGGGTCGGTCAGCAGCGGACCGAGCAGCCCGGTGACGTAGGACGAGGTGAACCCGCGCAGGTCGGCGTCCACGAACACGATCAGGTCGCCGGTGGTGGCGGCGAGGGACTTCCACAGCGCCTCGCCCTTGCCGGACATGCGGCCCTGCCCGGGCAGCACCTCGTCCTGCGCGACGACCTCGGCGCCCGCCGCGGCGGCGACGGCGGCGGTCCGGTCGGTGGAGCGGGAGTCCACGACGACGATCTCGTCGACCAGCGGGACCCGCTCCATCAGGTCGGTGCGGACGGCGGCGACGATCGCGCCGACGGTCGCCTCCTCATCGCGCGCGGGCAGCACGACGCTGATCCCGGCGCCGCCCTTGGCGTCCAGCAGGACGTGCGCCGGCCAGTCCTCGGCCGTGCTCGTGCGGCGCCGCAACCACGAAGCGACCTCTGGCAGCACGCGCTCTCCCTCCCGTGCGGACGGTCCCGCGACCGGCCCTCACCATGAGGAAACACCGGACACGTCCAGATCATTCACCGTCCGCGCGGCGAGCGGGCGGCCGACCCGAAGAGTTGACACCGGCGCAACGCGCCCGACATCCGCCGGCGTGGCCGGCGCCCGGCGGCGCGGCGCCCGTCGGCGCGGCCGTCACTCGGCGGCGTGCTTGTCGAGGAACTCGTAGACGTCGGCGTCGTCCACGCCCGGGAACGCGCCGGGCGGCAGCACCGACAGGACGTGCGAGTGCGCGCGGGCGGACGGCCAGGCCATCCCCTCCCACCGCTCGGCCAGCTCCTTGGGCGGGCGCTGGCAGCAGTCGCCGTCCGGGCACGCCGACTTGACCCGGCGGGTGGTCTCCCGGCCGCGGAACCAGCGGGAGTCCTCGAACCGGACGCCGAGCGTGATCGCGAAGTCGCGCTCGTGGCTCGGGTCGATGTGGGACAGGCACCAGTAGGTGCCCTTGGGGGTGTCGGTGTACTGGTAGTAGACGGAGAAGCGGTCGGCGGCGCCGAACACGTGCCGGCCGGCCCACTCGCGGCACATCCGCTGGCCCTCGATCGCGCCGTCCTCATCCTGCGGGAAGGCCAGGCCGTCGTTGGCGTACGCCTTATAGATCGTGCCGTTCTCGTCGTTCTTGGTGAAGTGCAGCTGCAGCCCGAGATGGTGGGTCGCCATGTTGGTGAAGCGGTGCGCGGCCATCTCGTAGGACACCGAGAACACGTCGGCGAGGTCCTCCACCGACAGCTCGCGCGCGGCCTTGGCCTCCTGCAGGAACGGGACGACGCTGCGCTCGGGCATCAGGATCGCGGCGCCGAAGTAGTTGGCCTCGACGCGCTGGCGCAGGAAGTCGGCGAAGTCGCGGGGCTGGTCGTGGTCGAGCGCGATGTGCCCGAGGGTCTGCAGCAGGATCGTGCGGGGCGTGTGCATGCCGAGCTGCTCGCGCTCCAGGTAGATCCGCCGGTTGCGCAGGTCGGTGACGGACCGGACGGAGCGCGGCAGGTCCTGGACGTACTGCAGGCTGAAGCCGAAGTGCCCGACGAGGGTCATCAGCATGCCCTGCGAGACCGCGCCGCCCCGGTAGCCGACCGCGTCGAGGGTCTGCGCGGCGACCCGCTCGATGTCGGGGAAGTGGTTGCCGCGCTCGTGCATCTGGCGGCGCAGCTCGGCGTTGGCCTTGCGGGCCTCCTCGGGGCTCGCGGTCGGCTTGGTGCGGCTGCGCTTCAGCTCCCCGTAGAGGGCGAGGATGTGCTCGATCACCTCGTTCGGCATCCGCTTGCCGACCTTGAGGTGCGACAGCCCGAGGGTGCGGTACAGCGGGTCGCGCTGCGCCTCCTCCAGCTGGATCTCCAGCTGCGCGCGGCGGCTCGGCGGCTGGCGGCGCAGCAGTTCTTCCACCGGGCACTCCAGCGCGGTGGCGAGGGCCTGCAGCAGCGACAGCTTGGGCTCGCGCCGGCCGTTCTCCAGCAGCGAGAGCTGGGACGGGGCGCGGCCGACGCGCTCGCCGAGGTCGGACAGCGTCATGCCGCGGCTGCGCCGCAGGTGGCGGAGCCGCTGCCCGAAGGTGACGAGGTCTACATCACTCGTCAAGTTGAGGGGTTCTTCTGGCCGCAAGGTCGTCACGGCTTCATCGTAGCGGAAATTTCGCGATTCTTCTGTTACTCACGAGTTCATTTAGGGGTTGCGGCCCGGGCATAGTCATGACCAAGCACCCAGGGGACGACACGGAAGGGCAAGACAATGAGCGACAGTCGCCTCAAGGGCGCAGCCGAGGAGCTGCAGCGGCAGTGGGAGACCGACGAGCGCTGGAAGGGCGTCAAGCGGACCTACACGGCCGAGGACGTCGTCCGCATCCGCGGCTCGGTCCAGGAGGAGCACACCCTCGCGCGCCTCGGCGCGGAGCGGCTCTGGAAGCTCCTGCACGAGGAGGACTACGTCCACTCCCTCGGCGCGCTCACCGGGCTCCAGGCCGTCCAGCAGGTGAAGGCCGGCCTCAAGGCCATCTACCTGTCCGGCTGGCAGGTCGCGGCGGACGCCAACCTGGCGGGCCAGACCTACCCGGACCAGAGCATCTACCCGGCGAACTCGGTCCCGGCCGTCGTGCGCCGCATCAACAACGCGCTGCTGCGCGCCGACCAGGTCCAGTGGGCCGAGGGCGAGGGCGACACGCACTTCCTCGCCCCGATCGTGGCCGACGCCGAGGCCGGCTTCGGCGGCGTGCTGAACGCCTTCGAGCTGATGAAGGGCATGATCGCCGCGGGCGCCGCGGGCGTGCACTGGGAGGACCAGCTGGCCTCCGAGAAGAAGTGCGGCCACCTCGGCGGCAAGGTCCTCATCCCGACCTCGCAGCACATCAAGACCCTGAACACCGCCCGCCTCGCCGCGGACATCTCCAACGTGCCGTCCCTGATCATCGCGCGGACCGACGCCGAGGCCGCGACCCTGATCACGACGGACGTGGACGAGCGCGACCGCGAGTTCATCACCGGCGAGCGCACCGCCGAGGGCTTCTACCGGGTCCGCAACGGCATCGAGCCCTGCATCGCCCGCGCCAAGGCCTACGCGCCGTACTCCGACCTCATCTGGATGGAGACCGGCACCCCGGACCTGGAGCAGGCCCGCAAGTTCGCCGAGGCGGTCAAGGCCGAGTACCCGGACCAGATGCTGGCCTACAACTGCTCGCCGTCCTTCAACTGGAAGGCGCACCTGGACGACGCGACGATCGCGAAGTTCCAGCGCGAGCTCGGCCACATGGGCTTCAAGTTCCAGTTCATCACGCTGGCCGGCTTCCACGCGCTCAACTACGGCATGTTCGACCTGGCGCACGGCTACGCCCGCGAGGGCATGACGGCCTACGTCGAGCTGCAGGAGCGCGAGTTCGCGGCGGCCGAGAAGGGCTTCACGGCGGTCAAGCACCAGCGCGAGGCCGGCACCGGCTACTTCGACATGGTGAGCACCGCGATCGCTCCGGACTCGTCCACCACGGCGCTCAAGGGCTCCACCGAGGAGGGCCAGTTCCACTGAGCCGATCCGGTGATCCGGTGAGCTGATCAAGGCCTGTCGCCCCAGGCCTGATCCGGGCAGAAGGCCCCCGCGTCCCTACACCCGCGGGGGCCTTCTGATGTCCGGACCATGATCGGCCAAATCAGGAGCAAGTCTCGACATGTAGCGATATTGGGGGCATCGTAAGCACGCTTGTGATCACTCAAGGGAGAGGATCCTTCCGATGGCGCAGCGCCACCCCCGCTTCCATCCGTTCCGGGCGACCCCCGGGCGCACGCTCCCGATCGCCGTCGCCGCCCTCTGCGTCGTCGCGCTCGCCCCCGCGGCGTCCGCCGCCGCCCAGCACCGCTACACGCCCGGCGCCGAGGGCGTCGGGGACGCCTACTTCCCGCTCGAGGGCAACGGCGGCTACGACGCGCAGAACTACGCGCTGGACCTCACCTACGACCCCGACTACGACCAGCTCGACGGCGTGGTCACCATGACCGCGCGGGCCACCCAGGACCTGTCGAGCTTCGACCTGGACCTGTCCGGCATGGACGTCCAGCGCGTCAAGGTCGACAAGCACAAGGCCGACTACAAGCGGCGCGGCCAGGAGCTGGTCATCACGCCGCGCAAGGGCATCCGCGAGGGCGCGACGTTCACCACCGTGATCACCTACGGCGGCGTCCCGCAGACGATCGTGGGCTCCCCGATCGTGTTCGGCTCGCCCTACGGCTTCCTGCACACCCCGGACGGCGCGTTCGTCGGCGACGAGCCCAACGGCGCGTCCACCTGGTTCCCGGTCAACGACCACCCGAGCGACAAGGCGACCTACGACTTCGAGATCACGGTGCCGAAGGGGCTGACCGTGGTCGCGAACGGCCTGCCCGACGGGCAGCGCAGCGGGAACGCGGCGTTCAGCCGCCGCGCCGCCGCCACCGCCGCGAGCACGTTCAAGTGGCGCGAGCGCTACCCGATGGCCAGCTACCTGGCCACCATCGACATCGGCAAGTGGGACGTCAAGCAGGGCAAGACGCCCGGCGGCATCAACAACTACACCGCCGTCGACCCGGTGCTGCTGCAGGACCAGCCGGACGCGGTGAACTTCTTCTACGACACCACCAGCGAGGCCACCGACCTGTGGTCGCAGCTGTTCGGCAAGTACGCGTTCGAGACGACCGGCGCGATCGGCGACGACGCCCGCTACAACGGCGAGCCGCTCGGGTTCTCCCTGGAGACGCAGAGCAAGCCGGTGTACTCGGCCGTCCGCAGCACCTCCACGATCGCGCACGAGCTGGCGCACCAGTGGTTCGGCGACGCGGTGTCGCCGGAGCGCTGGAAGGACGTGTGGCTGAACGAGAGCTTCGCGACCTTCGCGCAGTGGTACTGGAGCGAGAAGCACGGCGGCGCGACCGTCCACGACCAGGCCCGCGCCACCTACAACTCGCGGCCCTTCCCGGACCCGGCGGGCCGTCCCTTCTGGTCGGTCGTCACCGCCGACCCGCAGCGCGACACGATGTTCAACCAGCGGGTCTACAGCGGCGGCGGCATGGCGCTGGAGTTCCTGCGCGAGAAGATCGGTGACGACAAGTTCTTCTCGGTGCTGCGCACCTGGTACGCCCAGCACAAGTACGGCAACGGCACCACCGAGCAGTTCACGGCGCTGGCCCAGCAGATCGCCGGCCAGGACCTGACGCCGTTCTTCAAGGACTGGCTCTACTCCCCGATCAAGCCCTCCCTCCCCCAGGGCTGACCCGGCGCGCGCGAGCGAGCGCGGCCCGGGCGGACGGCCCGGCGGTCACTGTGCGAAATTACGTGGTCGCCGGGCCGTCCCTTGTCTAGGCTTCCGGCAAGTGGGCGTCCTTCCGTGGGTGTGGTGGTACGGGCTGCGCCGCCACGCCGCCTACCCGCTCGGCTCCCTGGCCGAGTCCTTGACCAACACCGCGTTCGGGTTCGTCCGCGCCTACGTCCTGCTGGCGCTCTGGCACGCCCGTCCCGCCCTCGGCGGCTACGACGCGGCCGACGCCGTCACGTTCTGCTTCCTCACCCAGGCGCTGATCGGCCCGGTGCAGATCTTCGGCGGGATGGACCTCACCGAGCGGATCCGCAACGGCGACGTCGCGATCGACCTGCACCGCCCGGTCGGGCTGCAGGGCTGGTGGCTCGCCGAGGACCTCGGCCGCGCCACCGGGTCGCTGCTGCTGCGCGCCGGGCCGCCGCTGGCCGCGGGCGCGCTGCTGTTCCCCTTCCACTGGCCCGGCCCGGCCGGGCTCGCCGCGTTCACGGCGGCGGTCGCGCTGGGCGCCCTGGTGAGCTTCGCGATCCGCTACCTGGTGGCGCTCGGCATGTTCTGGCTGCACGACGACCGGGGCCTGAACGCGGTCACGCTCGTGATGTCGCTGTTCTTCTCCGGGATGATCCTGCCGCTGGTGGTCTTCCCCGGGCGGCTCGGCGACATCGCACTGCTGCTGCCCTGGGCGGCGCAGCTCCAGGTGCCGGCGGACGTGTTCCTCGGCCACCGCACCGGCGCGGGGCTGCTCGGCGCGCTGGCGTTCCAGGCCGGCTGGGCGGCGGTCCTGCTCGCCGCCGGGTGGCTGCTGACCCGCGCGGCGCGCCGGAAGCTGGTGATCCACGGTGGTTGAGCGCGGAACGCGGCCGGTGCGGACGTACGCGCTGCTGGCGTGGACGTGGATCCGCGCGGCGGCGCAGTACCCGGTGTCGCTGGCGCTGCTCGCGGTGGCGACCGCGGTCGTCAGCTTCCTGGACGCCGCCGCGATCCTCGTGCTGTTCTCGCGGGCGCCGCGCATCGCCGGGTTCACCGCGCCCGAGGTGCTCTTCCTCTACGCCACGAGCGCCCTGTCGTTCACGGTCTCCGACCTGCTGCTCGGCACCACCGAGCAGCTCGGCGAGCGGGTGCGGCTGGGGACCCTGGACGCGGTCCTCGTGCGACCGGTGAGCCCGCTGATCCAGCTCGCGACCGAGAACTTCTCCGCCCGCCGGCTCGGCAAGCTCATCCCGGCGACGGCGGTCCTCGCGTTCGCGCTGCCCCGGCTGGACGTGCCGTGGACGCCGGGCCGCGTCGCGATGATCCCGCTGATGGCGGTGTCCGGGACGGCGATCTTCGCGGGGCTGTGGGTGCTGACGGCGGCGGTGCAGTTCGTGCTGGTCGACAGCCACGGCGCCACGAAGTCGCTCACCTACGGCGGCGCGTTCGTCACCCAGTACCCGATGACGGTGTTCGCCCGCGACTTCGTGCGCGGGGTGACGTTCGTCGTGCCGCTGGCGTTCGTCAACTGGCAGCCCGCGCTGTACGTCCTGGACCGGCCGGACCCGCTCGGGCTGCCGGCGGCGGCGCGGTTCGCCTCCCCCGCCATCGCCGCCGCGCTGTGCGCCGCGGCGGCCGTCGCCTGGCGGGCGGGGATCCGGCACTACCGATCGACAGGGAGCTGAGCCGATGCCGGCGATCGAGGACGGGCCGATGATCGAGGCCCGGGACGTCGTCAAGTCGTTCACCGTCCGCGGGCGCGCCGGCGGGCGGCGGCGCGCCCGGACCACGCTGCGCGCCGTGGACGGGGTGTCGTTCACCGTCGGGCGCGGCGAGTTCGTCGGCTACCTCGGGCCGAACGGCGCGGGCAAGTCGACGACGATCAAGATGCTGACCGGGATCCTGACGGCCTCGTCCGGCGGCCTGCGGGTGTGCGGGCTCGACCCGTCGCGCCGCCGGACGGCCCTCGCCCGCCGGATCGGCGTCGTGTTCGGGCAGCGCACGACGCTGTGGTGGGACCTGCCGCTGCGCGACAGCCTCACGCTCGTCCGGCGGCTGTACCGGGTCGACGCGGCGGCGCACCGGGCGCGGCTGGCGGAGCTGACCGCGCTGCTGGAGCTGGAGCCGTTCCTGCACACGCCGGTGCGGCAGCTCAGCCTCGGCCAGCGGATGCGCGGCGACCTCGCCGCCGCGCTGCTGCACGACCCGGAGCTGCTGGTGCTGGACGAGCCGACGATCGGGCTGGACGTGGTGAGCAAGACGACCGTCCGCGACTTCCTGGAGCGGATCAACCGGGAGCGCGGCACCACGATCCTGCTGACCACGCACGACCTCGGCGACATCGAGCGGCTCTGCCGCCGCGTCATGATCATCGACCGGGGGCGGCTCGCCTACGACGGCGGGCTGGACGAGCTGCGCCGCACCGTCGACGCCGACCGGACGCTGGTGGTCGAGCTGGCCGCGCCGGCCCCGCCGATCGCGCTCGGGGAGATCACGGCCGAGCGGGTCGAGGGGGCGCGGCAGTGGCTGCGGATCCCGCGCGAGGAGAACGCCGCGGCGCTGGTGGCGGCGCTCGCCGAGCGCCACGAGATCCGCGACATCGCGCTGCGCGAGGCCGGCATCGAGGAGGTGCTCGCCGGCCTCTACCGCGGCGACCACGCGTACTGGTGCTCGGGACGGCCCGTCGCGCCGTAGCGCAGCGTCACCACGACCCGGCCGGACTGGGCGAGCCCGGCGAGGTAGCGCTGCGCGGTGGCGCGGGAGATCCCGACGAGGTCGGCGACCTCGGCCGCCGAGCGCGGCTCGTCCGCCGCCCGCAGCGCCTCGGCGATCAGCCGGGCCGTCACCGGCGACTGCCCCTTCGGCGCGGACGGCTCGGCGTGCAGCGGCGCGTACAGGGCGCGCAGCGCGCCGTCGAGGGCGGCCTGCGACAGCGCGTTCCCGCCGGCCAGCGCGGCCCGGTAGCGGGCGTAGGCGGTGAGCCGCTCGCCGAGCGCGGCGGCGGTGAACGGCTTGATCAGGTAGTGCAGCGCGCCGCCGGCGAGCGCCTCCCGGACGACGCCGGGGTCCGCCGCGGCGGTCGCCATGATCACGTCCGCCGACAGCTCCGGCAGCAGCGCCAGGCCCGGCTCGTCCGGCAGGTAGACGTCCAGCAGGACGAGGTCGGGCGCCAGCTCGGCGGCCATCGACCGGGCCTCGGCGGCGGTGTGCGCGAGGCCCGTGACGGCGAAGCCGGGCAGGCCCGCCACGAACCCGGCGTGCACCTGCGCCACCCGGAAGTCGTCGTCCACCACCAGCACCCCGATCACCGCGCCGCCTTCCCGCTCCCCGATCGCGGCGCCGCGCTCGGCCGCCGCACCGCCTCCATGCCCGGCCGACGCACCGGCTGCGCGCCCTGTCACCGCACCGGCTCCATGTCCGGTCACCGCACCGGCTGCGCGCCCGGTCACCGGGCCGCCTCCGCGCCCAGGACGCCGGGCAGCCGGGCCAGCGCGACCGCGCCCGTCCCGTCCCCGCCCGGGTCGACGAACGCGACGTCGCCGTCGCGGGCCCGGGCGGTGCGGCGGGCGAGCCCGAGGCCGAGGCCGCGCGAGCGCCCGCCGGCCGCCTCCCGGGTGGACACCCCGTCGTCGAAGACGGCCTCGCGCAGCCCCTCCGGCAGCCCGTCGCCGGAGTCGGCGACGGTGACGTGCAGGTCGCGGCCGTCGCCGAGCAGCTCGACCTCCACCCGGGCGGGGCGGCGGCGGCCGAGCCGGGCGGCCTCGACGGCGTTGTCGACGAGGTTCCCGACGACCGTCGTCACGTCCAGCGGCTCGGCGACCCGGCCCGGCACGTAGCTGGCGGAGCCGATGTCCAGCCGGACGCCCTTCTCGGCGGCGACCGCCGACTTCGCCGCCAGGAAGGCCCGCAGGTAGGGGTCGGTGAGCGGGTCGGGCAGCTCCTCCTCGGCGGGCAGCCGGCCCACCTCGTCGTCCATCAGCGCGCCGAGGTAGCCGGCGGCCTCCTCGGCGTGCCCGAGCTGGAGCAGCCCGGACAGGGTGTGCAGCCGGTTGGCGTACTCGTGCCGCTGCGCGCGCAGCGCGTCGAACAGCGTGCTGACCGAGTCCAGCTCGCGGGCGAGGGTCTCCAGGTCGGTGCGGTCGCGCAGGGTGACCACGGCGCCGAGGTCGCGGCCGTCGCGGCGGACCTCCCGCCGGTTCACCACCAGCACCCGCTCCCCGGCGGTGACGAACAGGTTGGCGGCCTCGCGGGCACCGGTCAGCACGTCCCGCAGCGCCCCCACCGGCGCGAGCCCGGCGGCGGCCGCGCCGCGCTCGGGGGCCGCGCCGAGGAGCCGGGCCGCCTCGTCGTTGCAGACCGCGACGCGGCCCGCCGTGTCGACCGCCACCACGCCCTCCCCGACGCCGTGCAGGACGGCCTCCCGCTCCTGCACCAGCTCGGCCAGCTCGTACGGTTCCAGGCCGAGCGTCTGGCGCTTCAGCCGGCGGCCGATCGCGGCCGAGGCCAGCACCCCGAGCAGCACGGCGCCGGCGATGAACAGCGTCAGGTCGCGCAGCAGGCGGTCGAGCTCCTGGTCGATCGCGCCCGCGTCGAACCCGACGCTGACCTCGCCGAGGACGCCGCCCTGCGGCCCGTACAGCGGCACCTTGCCGCGCGCGGACAGGCCGAGGGTGCCGCGCTCGACGTTGACGACCTCGTGCCCGGCGAGCGCCGCCGACGGGTCGGTGCTCACCCGCCGGCCGACCTCGGACGGCGTCGGATGCGAGTACCGGATGCCGCGCCGGTCGGTCACCACGACGAACAGGGCGCCGGTGCGGATCCGGACGCGCTCGGCGCGCTCCTGCACGACGTGCCCGGGATCGCCCGCGGCGACCGCGGCCTCGATCTGCGGGTCGACGGCGACGGCGCGGGCGACGGTGAGGGCCCGCTGCCCGTACTGGTCGCGCAGCTCGCCGTCCAGCATCCAGGCGACCAGCCCGTAGCCGAGGCATGCCACGACGACGACCACGCCCACCTGCAGGATCAGCACCTGCCGGGCGAAGGGGATGCGGGGCCGGACGGACATGACCCGCACCGTACGTCACGGCGGGCCCCGCCGCCCAGACCCCGGCGAGCAAAAAGAGCAGAAGTCCGGAATACGCGCTCAACGTGGGAATTCGCGGCTTGCGAGCACATCGCGGGCAAGGGTTCCGGTGACGCGGGCCACATCCCTACGGTGCCGCCATGCCCAAGCGAGCAACCACCCCCGAGAACGCGGACGACGGCCGCGTGAGCACGGGCGATCCCGTCATCGAGCTGCGGGGCGCGACCAAGCGCTTCCGCTCGTCCGGCGGCGGCGTGCACACCGCGGTCCGCGACCTGAACATGACCGTCCGGGCCGGCGAGTTCGTCGCCGTGGTCGGGCCGACCGGCTGCGGGAAGTCCACCACCCTGTCCCTGGTGTCCGGCCTGGAGCCGGCGTCGGAGGGCAGCGCCCTCGTGCACGGCCGGCCCGTCGAGGGCATCCCCGACGGCGTCGGCTACATGTTCCAGAACGACGCCGTGCTGCCGTGGCGGACCGTCCTGGACAACGTCGCGACCGGCCCCCGGTACCGCGGGACCGGCAAGCGGGAGGCCCGCGAGCGCGCCCGCGACTGGGTCGCCCGGGTCGGCCTCGAAGGGTTCGAGGGCTACTACCCGCACCAGCTGTCCGGCGGGATGCGCAAGCGCGTCGCGCTCGCCCAGACGCTGGTCAACGAGCCGTCGGTGCTGCTGATGGACGAGCCGTTCTCGGCGCTGGACGTGCAGACCCGCGGGCTCATGCAGGACGAGCTGCTGCGGCTGTGGTCGGGCTCGGGCGCGGCGGTCGTGTTCGTCACCCACGACCTGGAGGAGGCGCTCGTCCTCGCCGACCGGGTCGTGGTCATGACGGCCGGGCCCGCCACGATCAAGGGCACGTTCGCGGTGCCGCTGGAGCGGCCGCGCGACGCCGAGGAGGTGCGGCTCACCGCGGAGTTCCTGGACGTCTACCGGGAGGTCTGGGAGTCGCTGCGCGAAGAGGTCCAGATCACCAGGGAGAGGGGCGCCGGCCATGCCGCGTGAATCGGAGACCGTGCAGGCCGCCGAGGCCGCGCCGGAGGCACTCGCGGTCCCGGCCCCGGCCCCGGGCGGGCCGCCCGGCGGCCCGGACGAGTCCGCCGCGATCGCGCGGATGCGCTCGGCCGGGCTCCGCCGCCGGATCGGCGTCAACGGCGTCCGCGTCCTGCTCGTCGCGGCGTGGCTCGGCTCGTGGGAGCTGGCCGCCCGCAACTGGATCGACCCGTTCTACTACTCGATGCCGTCGAAGATCTGGAGCCGGCTGGCCGGCTGGTTCACCGACGGGACCTCGCAGGGCTCGATCTGGGAGCAGATCTCCTACACCCTGCAGGAGGCGGTGGCGGGCTTCGTGCTCGGCGCCGCGGGCGGCGTGGTGCTCGGCATCGTGCTCGGCCGCAGCCGCTACCTGTCCGACGTGTGCGCGCCGTTCATCAAGGCGGTGAACGCGATCCCGCGGATCATCCTCGCCTCGCTGTTCGTGATCTGGTTCGGGCTCGGCATGGAGTCCAAGATCGCGACCGCGTTCGTGCTGGTGTTCTTCGCGGTGTTCTTCAACGCCTTCCAGGGCGCCCGCGAGGTCGACCGGAACCTGGTGAACAACGCCCGGATCCTCGGCGCCGGCCGGATGCAGGTGCTGTGGACGATCGTGGTGCCGAGCGCCACCTCGTGGATCCTCGCCTCGCTGCACTCGGCGTTCGGGTTCGCGATCATCGGCGCGATCGTCGGCGAGTACAGCGGCGCCGACAAGGGCCTCGGCCTGCTCATCAACCACTCCCAGGGCACCTTCGACTCGGCCGGCATCTACGCCGGAATGATCATCATCACGGTGCTGGCGCTGCTCGCCGAGTGGCTGCTCACCATGGTCGAGGGCCGGCTGCTGCGCTGGCGCCCGCCGGCCGCCGGCGCCGACCCGCAGATCTGACCGGGCCCCACCCCACCCCCCGCACGACCAGGAGAACCACCATGCGCACCACCCCGATCCGCGTCACCGCCGCGGCGGTCGCCGCCCTCACCGCCCTGTCCGTCTCGGCCTGCCGCGACTCGCGCGGCGGCGGGGACGGCGGCGGGAAGGACGGCGGCACCGTCAAGATCATGGTCGGCGGCATCGACAAGGTCATCTACCTGCCCGCCAAGCTCACCGAGCAGCTCGGCTACTTCAAGGAGCAGGGCCTCGACGTCCAGCTGCTCACCGAGCCGGCCGGCGCGCAGGCCGAGAACGTGCTGATCTCCGGGGACGTCCAGGGCGTCGTCGGGTTCTACGACCACACCATCGACCTGCAGACCAAGGGCAAGTGCGTGCAGAGCGTCGTGCAGATGGCCGACGTGCCCGGCGAGGCGGAGATGGTCGCGGCGAAGAAGGCGGGCTCGCTGGCCTCGCCCGCTGCGTTCAAGGGCAAGAAGCTCGGCGTGACCAGCCCGGGCTCGTCCACCGACTTCATCACCCGGGCGCTCGCGGTCCGCAACGGCGTGAAGACCGCTGACTACACGACGGTGAAGGCGGGCGCCGGCCCGACGTTCATCTCGACGCTGGACAACGGCGGCATCGACGCCGGCATGACCACCGACCCGACCATCGCCAAGCTCGTCAGCACCGGCAAGGCGAAGGTCATGGTCGAGATGCGCACCGAGGACGGCACCCGCAAGGCGCTCGGCGGGCTGTACCCGTCCAGCTCGCTGTACATGGACTGCTCGTACGTGAAGTCCCACGCCGAGACGGTACAGAAGCTCGCGAACGCGTTCGTCAAGACGCTGGGCTGGATCAAGCAGCACAAGCCGGCGGAGATCGCGGCGAAGATGCCGGCCGACTACGCGGGCGGCGACCCGAAGCTGTACGAGAAGGCGATCACCGACTCGATCAGCATGTTCAACGGCGACGGCGTCATGCCGGCCGAGGGCGCGAAGAACGTGCTGGAGGTGCTGGCCCAGTTCTCGCCCAACGTGCAGGGCAAGAAGGACCAGGTGGACCTGTCGAAGACCTACACGACCCAGTTCGTCACCAAGGCGAAGCAGTCCTGACGGACGGCGCCCCAAGGGGCGTGGTGGAGGCGGGCCGGACCTTACGCGGAGGTCCGGCCCGCTCGCATTCACGGGCGGCCCGTCCCGCGTCAGGACGGGCGCCGTCCCGCCGCCGGACCGCCGTCAGCGGCCCGCGGCGGAGTAGAAGTCCACGTCGGCGGCCTCGTCGTCGCGGCGGCCGGAGCCCCAGCGGCGCGGCGCCCAGGACGGCATCAGCAGCGCGAATCCCATCATCGCGTACATCCCTGAGCCGAGCAGGGTCCGCAGACCGTCGTCCATGTCGCCCGAGGGTGGCACCTTGGAGGGCAGGTCCAGGACGCGGCCGGGGTCGATGAGGAAGGCGACCGAGAAGCCGAGCAGCGCCAGCGCGGGCACGAGCGACACGAGCGGCGACGCCCAGCGGGCCACGATGATCACGCCCATCACCAGGCCGACGGCGGCGAGCAGCGCGAAGGCCCCGTAGATGCGGGTGCGGTCGGTGATCTCCTGGCCGGTCCCGTCGAAGGACTGCCCGCCCTGCACGAAACCCCAGGCGGCGCCGTACGCCAGCGCGGGCGTCAGCAGGACGCCGAGGACGAAGCCGAACGCGTGGCGCACCGCGCATCACATCCCATCGAACGCGCGCCCTTCCGGTGACCGGTCCATCAGAACATGCCCACCGGGCACGGCGCAGTAAATCCGGACTTATTGCCCCTCGCCGTGCGATCACCGGCAGGCCGTGCAGCGAATCTTCAGCGAACCTCCAGGAATCGGCGGCGGACGGCCAACCGCCCCGCCGGGCCGGGCGTCCTACGCAACAAGATCAATTCCGCGGCCGCCGCGAACGCGTTCCGCCTCTGCGGCGAAGAAAGAGGCAACGACAGCACGCCATGGCTCTCGGGGGAAGCATGATCGGATCAAGGGGGCCCGCCGCCGGCGGCCTCGGCGGCGCCGCGCCGGACGCGGCCCGCACCGGACGCACCGGACGCACCGGACGCGCCGGGGACGCGGCGCTCGACGCCTCCGTCCTGCTCTTCGCGGTGTGGACGGTCGTCTACCACCTCGGCCTGCTGCTGCGGCCGCCGACCTGGGCGCTCGTCGCGTGCTGGCTCGGCGCGTCCGCCGCGGCCGCCGCCGTGTGGGCGCTGCGCCGGCGGCGGGACCGGCCGGGACGCGGGCCGCTGTGGCCAGAGCCCGCCGCGCCGCGCTCCCCCGCCCCCTCGCGCGCCCCCTCGCGCGCCCTCGCCCTGGTCGCCGTCGGGGCGGGGGTCGTCGCGGGCGCCTGCGCGGGCCTGCAGACGTCCGGCGCTCCGTGGTGGTGCGCCTGGGCGTTCGGATTGGTCTCCGCCGCCGCGTCCGCCGCCTGCCTGCTGTTCCGCCGATCCCCCGCCGATGCGCCGCCCGCACCGGACGAGCCCTCCCGGGACGAGCCCTCCCGGCCCGAGCCATCTCGGGACGAGCCCTCCCGGATCGAGGCGTCCGCGAGCCGGTGGGGGACGCCGCTCGCGCTCGCCACCGCCGCCGGGTTCTCGGCCGCCTCCCTGTTCATCGTCAACTCCGACGGCGACGACTCCTACTTCGTATCCCGGTCCGTCGCGACGGCCGCGCTCGGCCGCATCCCCTTCAAGGACGCCATCTTCACCTCCGGGGCGGTCGGCCCGGTCGCCGGCGAGCCGCCGGTCTCCTCGATCGAGGTCCTCGCCGGGAGCCTCGCGCGGATCGCCGGCGTCCCGACGGCGTCCTTCGTGTACTACCTGCTGCTGCCGGTCGTGACGTTCGCCGCGGTGTGGGCCGTGTGGCGGCTGTCGCGCACGTGGGCGCCGCGCCGGGCGGTGGCGTGCTTCGCGATCGCGGCCGTGTACCTGCTGTGGTCGGGGCTCGGCCCCGCGTCGCTCGGGTCGTTCCACCTGCTGCGGATGTGGCAGGGCAAGGCCGTGATGGTTTCGGCGCTCGTCCCGCTGCTGTACGTCCACCTCACGCGCTGGGCCGAGCGGCGGAGGCGGCGCGACCTGGTGATGCTCGCCGCCTGCGGGGTCGCCGCGACGGGGCTGACCTCCTCGGCCGCGTTCGTCCTGCCGCTGGTCGTCGGCGCCGCCGCGGTGCCGCTGATCGTGTCCGGGCGGGTCCGGACGGGCCTGGCGGCCTGCGTCGCGCTCGCCTATCCGGTCGCGGCGGGCGCGGTGGTCACGCTGCAGAACCACGACACCTCCGTGACGGGATTCGTCGGTGACGCCTCCGACGACTTCCGGTGGGTGCTGCTGTACTCCGCGCCGGGCGTCCTCGCGGGGTGCGCGCTGTGGCTCGCGCCGTGGACGGCGCGCCGCGGCGTGCCCGCGCTCATCGGCACCGGAGTGGCCGTGGTGATCACGCTGCTGCTGGTGCCGGGCGTCCTCGGCCTCGCGGCGGACGTGACGGGGGCGGGCCAGGTGCTGTGGCGGACGATGTGGGTCGTGCCCGCGCCCGTCCTGATCGGGCTGCTCGCCACGGTGCGGATCCCGCTGCCCGCCGGCGGGCAGCGGGCGTTCGGCGTGCTCGCCGCCGCGCTGCCGGCCGCCGCCCTGGCGGTCACGATGGTCGCGGGCGGGACGCCGGTCTGGTCGGCGGAGAACGGCTCGATCGTCGCGTCGCGCCCGTCGTGGAAGCTTCCGCCGGAGCAGGTGGGGACGGCCCGCGCGGTCGTCGCCCTGGCCCGGACCGGCGGCGTGGTCGTGATGCCGCCGCCCTACATGCGCGCGGTGCCGCTGCTGACCGCCCGTGTCCACGCGGCGAACCCCAACAGCCACTACCTCCGGAACCTGCCCGTTCCGGCCCGGTTCGTGACCGACCGGCGGGTGCTGACCGCGGCGGTGCGCCGGCCGGGCGGCTGGAAGCCCGCGCTCGCCGACCTCCAGGGGGCGGTCCGCCGGGCCGGCGTCGTCGTCGCCTGCGCGCACCCGCGCGACCTGCGCGGACTGGCCCTGCTGGAGCAGGCCGGGCTGTCGGGTCGCCGCTGGGTCGGCCATCTGGTCTGCCTCTTCTCCCGGCCGGGACCGCGCACCCCTTAGGGCACTTTCCCCCTTAGGTCTGTTTCGACCGCGTCTGTCCGGGCATCGGCGCTCCATTCGATCCGACGCACGTTGGAGGACAGACAATGTCGACCGCCGTCATGGTCGTCATCGCCCTGATCATCATCGCCGCCGTCGCCGCGGTCGCGTTCCTCGCCGCGCGGCAGGCGCGGACGCAGCGGCTGCGCAGGCGCTTCGGCCCCGAGTACGACCGGGCCGTGGAGCAGCACGGCGGCCGCGCCGCCGCCGAGCGGGAACTGCTCGGCCGCGAGCGGCGCCACAAGGAGCTGGAGCTGCGCGACCTCGACCCGCGGCGCCGCGAGCAGTACCGCGAGCAGTGGGTGGCCGTCCAGGAGCGCTTCGTGGACGCGCCCCGGTCGGCGGTGGAGCAGGCCGACGGCCTGGTCACCGTCGTGATGGGCGAGCGCGGCTACCCCACGAGCGGGTTCGAGGAGAAGGCCGAGCACCTGTCGGTGGAGCACGGCCGCACGCTCGAGCACTACCGGCGCGGCCACGACATCGGCGGGCGCGCCGCCGGCGGGGAGGCGTCCACCGAGGAGCTGCGGCAGGCCATGGTGCACTACCGCGCCCTGTTCGAGGACCTGCTGTCCGTCCCCGCCCAGCGCTCCGCGCCCGACGACGCCGCCCGCGGCCCCGCACCCGGCGACGCCCCCGCGGCCGGTGACGCCGGCCGGAGCGCCGCGCCCGAGCGGGACGCCCGGGTGCCCGGCCCGCGCGCCGGCGAGCCCGGCGACGGGCGGACCGGCCGGGACGACGAGCGGACCACGAGGAGCTGAGCGCCGATGCAGCACAGGTCACCGGAGCAGGCGGCGTCCCCCGCCGGCGGGACGGCCGCGGACGAGCGGGCCCGCGCCGCCGGGACGGCGGACCCGGGCGTGGCCGGAGACGTCCACGTCGCCGGTCCGCCCCCGGCGCCGGCGGCGGACCCCGATCCCGCCGAGGACACCTCGCCCGATCCCGTCCCGGCCGCGGGGCTGGCCGACGACGAGGTGGCGACCGGCTTCCCGAGCCCCGGCCCCGGCGGGGCCCGGCCCGGCCTGCACCCGACGCCCGCCGGGCTCGGCGGCGTCCCGGAGCGGCTGTTCGACCCGGCGGACGCCGAGCGGTTCCGGGAGCGCTGGCACGAGGTGCAGTCGGGCTTCATCGACGACCCGGCCGAGTCCGTCCGCGCGGCCGACGCGCTCACGGCCGAGGCGGTCGAGGCGCTGAGCCGCTCGGTCGGGACGCACCGCCGGGCGCTCTCCGACGAGGTCGGGCGGCACGACGCCCCGGACACCGAGCGGCTCCGCCTCGCGTTGCGCGGGTACCGGGACCTGCTGGAACGGATCTTCGCCGCCTGACCACGCCCCCATCGGAACGATGACCGGCGCCTGGAGTTCCAGGCGCCGGTCTTCCGTTCGCCCGTAGACCGTCGTGGAACGGTCAGCCGTTGAGGAACCGGTACACGGCCTCGCGGCCCTGCGTGCCGCGCTCGCGGTTCTGGATGGAGTGGGACGCGCCCTTCACCACGACGAGGCGGCCGAGCGGGGCGCGGCGGAGTTCCTCGCGGGCCCATTCCAGCGGCGTGGACAGGTCGCGGTCGCCGTTCAGGAGCAGGATCGGTACGGCGGGCAACCGGTCCGTCCGCGGCTCGGCGGTGTGCCGCGCCCACGGCCAGTGCAGGCACTCCTGGACGAAGCCGTCGCCCACGGCGGTGTCCGCGGTGAACGGCCAGGTGGCGGAGGCGGGAAGGGTCCGGCGGACGCGCTGCAGCGCGGCCTCCCGCCCGGCGAGCGGCGCCTCGGACGTGCCCCACGGGAACTGCCCGTCGCCGCAGATGGTGGCGATGTGCAGCCCGGAGCTGTAGTCGGCGACCGGGTCGCCGCCGGAGTTCATCATCCGCAGCAGCGCGTCGAGCCGGGCCGGTTCTCCGTGGCGGGCCTGGTGGAGGGCGGTGACGACGTCGCCGGATCCGGCGGGGATGCCGCCCGGGTCGGGGTTGCGATAGGTGGGGTCGAGGAACTCGTAGCTGACGAGCATGTCCCAGATGAGGACGGGGTCGGTGCGGTGCCGGGCGAGCCAAGCGAGGTCCTGCGCCGGGTCGAACCCGCAGGCCGGTGCGGTCGCGCAGGCGTCGCGGAGCACCCGGGCCGTGGCGCGCAGGCTGGTGAGGTAGAGCATGTCGTCGTGCTGCGGGTCGACGTGCGGGAGCACCGAGTCGAGGACGACCTTGTCCACGTTGTGCGGATGAGCGACGGCGTAGCTCGCGGCGGTCACGGTGCCGTAGGAGACGCCGTCGAGGACCATCTCGCGGACGCCGAGCGCGCGGCGCAGCAGGTCGAGGTCGCCGACGGTCTGCTCGGTCGTGTAGTAGCCGCGCCGGTCGCCGAGGATCCCGGCGCATTCGCGGACGGCGTCCGGGGTGGGCGGCTCGATGTCGCTGCTGCCGACCTCGGCCTGGAGCTTCGGGCAGTCGAGGGCGCCGTACTCGCCGGTGCCGCGCTGGTCGATGGTGACGAACCGGTAGTTCTTCGCCAGCTCCGGGAGCCTCTGCTCGGCCATGCGGGAGATGAAGGGCACGCCGGGCTGGCCCGGCCCTCCCGTCAGGAACAGCAGGACGCCCTTGGGCGCGCGGACGTTGTCCCCTGTGGCCACTTGGAGCTTGAGCGTCCCTTTGGCGGGGTCCCGGTGGTCGAGCGGGACGGTCAGCGTCGAGCAGGTGTAACCGGGCTGGCCGGCGCACGGGTGGGGGTCCGCCAGCCGGGGTGCTCGGACGGAGGGGGCCGCGTGGGTGGCGGCGGCCGCCGGCGCCCCGCCGGATGCGGCGAGGGCGAGGGTCAGAGCGGACACCGCGATGAGAGGTAAGCGCATGGGCTGATCATCCGCCGCCGGGGGCGCTCGTCAAGAGGGCGCCCCAGGGTGAATACTGAACGTCATTCGGTTAGCCGCCCCCCGAGCGGAGGAGCAACGTGTCCGAGAACTTCGCGATGACCATCGACGGCGCGGCGGTGGCCGCGCCCGCCACCTTCGGAGTGATCAACCCGGCGACCGGCGAGGTGGCCGAGCAGGCGCCCGACGCCTCCCGCGAGCAGCTGGACACGGCGATGGCCGCCGCCCAGGCCGCCTACCCCGCGTGGCGCCGCGACGAGTCGGCCCGGCGCAAGGCGCTGCTGGCCGCCGCCGACGTGCTCTTCGCCCGGTCCGAGGAGATCGGCCGCATCCTGACGCTGGAGCAGGGCAAGCCGCTCGCCGACGGGACGATGGAGGTCGTCGGCGCCGGGGTGTGGCTCAAGTACTTCGCCGAGCTGGACCTGCCCCGCGAGATCATCCAGGACGACGACAACGCCGTGGTCGAGGTCGTCCGCCGGCCGATGGGCGTCGTCGCCGCCATCACCCCGTGGAACTTCCCGCTGCTGCTGGCGGTCTGGAAGATCGCGCCGGCGCTGCTGGCGGGCAACACGATGGTGCTGAAGCCGTCCCCGTTCACGCCGCTGTCCAGCCTGAAGCTCGGCGAGGTGCTGCGCGACGTGCTGCCGCCCGGCGTGCTCAACGTGGTCACCGGCGGCGACGAGCTGGGCGCCTGGATGACCGCGCACGACACGCCGCGCAAGATCAGCTTCACCGGCAGCGTCGCCACCGGCAAGCGGGTCGCCGCGGCCGCCGCGCCGGACCTCAAGCGGGTCACGCTGGAGCTCGGCGGCAACGACCCGGCGATCCTGCTCGACGACGCCGACCCGGCGGCGGTCGCGCCGAAGCTGTTCGGCGGCGCGTTTCAGAACAACGGCCAGGTCTGCTCGGCGATCAAGCGGGTCTACGTGCCGGAGGCGCTGTACGGCGACGTGGTCGACGCGCTGGCCGAGCAGGCGAAGGCCGCGAAGGTCGGCAACGGCATGGAGGAGGGCGTCCAGTACGGGCCCATCAACAACAGGCCGCAGTACGAGCGGGTCAGCGAGCTGGTCGCCGACGCGCTCGCCGGCGGCGCCCGCGCCGCGGCCGGCGGCAAGCCGATCGACGGTCCCGGCTACTTCTTCGAGCCGACGATCCTCGCCGACATCGCCGACGGCGCCCGGATCGTGGACGAGGAGCAGTTCGGGCCCGCGCTGCCGATCATCAAGTACACCGACCTGGACGAGGCGCTCGCCCGCGCGAACGGCACCCACTTCGGGCTGTCCGGCTCGGTGTGGAGCGCCGACGCCGACCGCGCGGCGGAGGTCGCCGCGGAGCTGGAGTGCGGCACCGCCTGGGTGAACACCCACCTCGCGCTCGCGCCGCACCAGCCGTTCGGCGGCTTCAAGTGGAGCGGCGTCGGCGTCGAGAACGGCCCGTGGGGCCTGTACGGCTTCACCGAGATGCAGGTGATCCACCGCTCGAAGCACTGAGCGCCCGGCGCGAGGGGGCCGCCGGCCCCCTCGCGCGGTGCTCCCCACGCCGATCGACATGTGCGGTAAGTCACGACTTCGAGTCCGGAAAGTGACATCACCACTACTGGCGGTCCGCTGCCGGAATGGGACACTTTCTGAGCGGGGGCCGCCGCACCGCACCGCCGACCGTGGAGGAGCCGGATGCAGACATGGGACGTCATCCGCCAGGACGATCTCGGCAACAAGTTCCATCTGGCCGCGCACGACTCGCGGATCTCCGCGCTTGCGCAGGTCCTGGCCATGGAGAGCGGCGTCCCGCACAAGCAGTCGTACTGGGTGGAAGGGCCGCCGGGCCCGTCCGTCCGGACCAACCGCGACCTCTACCTGATCTTCCTGCACCTCGGCCAGGAGGCCCGCGCCGCCTCGTGGTCGCTGTCGGCGTTCCTGCGCGCGCTGTGGAAGGTGTCGGCTCCGCTCCGCGACAACGCGCGCCTCGAACCCGACGACGTCGCGGCGATGTTCGCCGCCGCGTCCACCACCCCGCCCGCCGGCTTCGACCCGGCCTGGAGCGCCAAGGACCTGTCCCTGCCCGGTGACGAGCCCGAGGGGTACGCCGACTGGGAGCGGGTCGTGCTGTCCCAGATCGCCGACCTGGAGGACTTCCTCGCCAGCCCGCCGGGACCGCAGGCGCGGTTCGGCGTCGACGCGCCCCGCCCGCCCGGCTCGGGGGCCCGCGCCACCCCGGCCCGCTGGTACAACTTCGACCCGGCGACGTACCTGGAGTGCGCGGTCGCCGGGAGCCTCGGCGGCTGGGACGCGGCGGACGGCGCGCGGGTGCCGGTGCCCACCGCGCCCGGGGAGCCGCCCGCCCGCTCCTACGTCCGCGAGATCACCACGATGACCTGGGGCGACCTGGCCCGGATCGCGGTGTGCGGGCAGATGTACGAGTGAGCCGGCCCGCGCGGCGGCGCGATGTCGGCGGCGGGTGGTAGTAGTGGGGGCATGGTCGACAGGCCGGTCGAGATCCGCGACCGGGGAGGCTGGCTGGAGGCGCGCGGGCGCCCGCACCGCGCGCTGCGCCCCTTCCTGCGCGTCTACCAGGGGTACTGGGAGCCGGTGGCCGTCCCGTCCCGGATGCGCACGCTGCCGACCCGCAGCGCCGTCGTCATCGTCAACCTGGGCCCGCCGATGCGGCTGGCGACGCCGTCCGACGCCGGCACCGAGTACGGGTCGTTCGTCGCGGGCATGCACGACGGCCACGGCGAGTACACGACGCCCGGCGGGCAGCACGGCGTGCAGCTCGACGTCACCCCGCTCGGCGCGTACACGCTGCTCGGCGTGCCGATGGCCCGGATCACCAACGCGGCCGTCGAGCTGCCGGACCTGCTCGGGCCGGGCGCCGCGGCGCTCGTCGAGCGGCTCGCCGGGACGCCGTCCTGGGCGGCCCGGTTCGACCTGCTGGACGCGTTCCTGCTGCGCCGGCTGGAGATCGGCCCCGTCCCCGACCCGGAGGTCGCGCGGGCGTGGCGGCTGCTGGACGGCACCGGCGGCGCGGTCGGCGTCGCGCGGCTCGCCGAGGACGTCGGGTGGAGCCGGCGGCACCTCACCCAGCGGTTCACCGAGCAGGCCGGGCTGCCGCCGAAGGTGATGGGCCGGGTCCTGCGGTTCCAGCGCGCCGTGGGGCTGCTGTCGCGCGGCGGGCTCGGCCTGGCGGAGGCCGCCGCGGTCTGCGGCTACTACGACCAGGCGCACCTGAACCGGGAGTTCCGCGCGCTGGCCGGCTGCACGCCGTCGGAGCTGCTCGGCGGCATGCTCGAGCAGCAGCGCGTCACCACCGCCGCCGAACCCGCCTGACCGGCGCCGGAGCCCGCCCGACCCGCGCCCGGGCACCCGTTCGTCCCGGCGTCCGGACGTCCGGGCGAATGGAACGCGCCCGAGCGGAAATACCGCAGTCGACTCCCCCCGGAGGTGCACGATGGCCTGGCTCGGAGTGGTCCTGCTCGTCGCGGGCGGCGCCACCGTCCTCACCGCCGACGGCCGCCTCGGCGGCGTCGATCTCACCCTCGCGGGCGCCGTCGCGCTGGCCGCCGGCGCCTTCCTGCTGGTCGCGGGGATCCTGCGGCTGCGCCGGCGGCGCCGCCTCGGCCCGGTGGCCGGGGGCGCGCAGGCGTACTACCGGACGTCCACCGGCAAGATCGTCGCGATGGTCGTCGCGGTGGTGTACATCGTGTCGCCCATCGACCTGATCCCCGACGTGTTCCTGCCGGTCGGCGTCGTGGACGACGCCACCGCGCTCGCCTGGCTGCTGTTCGCGCTCGGCCAGGAGTACACCCGCCGCTCGCGCGCGCGGCGCGCGGTCACCGCGGGCCCGGAGCGCGCGCCGGAGCCTAGCCCCGGCTCACTCCCCCGCCGAGGTTCATCACGATCACGCCCAGCACGATGATCACCGCGCCGGCGATCGTCAGCGGCCTGACCTGCTCGTCGAACAGCACGACGCCGCCGACGAAGGCCCCGATGGTGCCGAGCGCGGACCAGATCGCGTAGACGGGCCCGACGTTCAGCGACGTCAGCGCCTTCGCCATGAACACGAACGAGATCAGGTAGCCGGCCACCACCAGGACGGACGGCCCGAGCCTGCTCATCCCCTCCGAGGCGCGCATCGCCAGCGTGGCGGTGACCTCGAAGGCGATCGCGAAGGCCAGCAGGACGTACGGCATCGCAGGAGTCTAGCCGCGCCCACCCGGGCGCCCCAGGGCGGGGTCCGCCGCTCACCGGCCCTGCGCGGCGACCTCCTCGAACACCTTCATGTCGGCGTCCCACGGGGTGCCCGGACGCGGCCAGTGCAGGGCGATCTCGGTGATGCCGAGGCCGGCGTACCGGCCCGCGAGGTCGGCGAAGGCCTCGGCCGACGCGAGCCACGGCTCGCCGTTGAACCCGGTCAGCAGGACCCGCTCGGCCGGGGCGCGGCCCTCCGCCTCGCACGCCTCGCCGAGCCTGGCCAGGCGCTCTCGGACGATATTGAACGGCTCGGCGCCGTCCCCGTGCGCGCTGGTCACCCAGCCGGAGCCGTACCGTGCGGCGAGCCGCATGCCGCGCGGCCCGTCGCCGGCGATCACGAACGGGACGCGGGGCCGCTGGACGCAGCCGGGGTCCGACACCACGTCCCGCGCGGTGTAGAACGCGCCCTCGCTGGTGGTTTCGGGGCCGCGCAGCACGCGGTCGAGCAGGGCGACCCATTCGGCGAACCGGTCCGCGCGCTCGCGCGGCGTCCATTCGTCGCCGCCGAGGACGCCCGCGTCGGACTGGCGGCGCGTCCCGCCGGAGCCGATCCCGATCGTCAGCCGGCCGCCGCTGACGTGGTCGATCGTCCTGATCGCGTGCGCGGTCGGCACCGGGTGCCGGAAGTTCGGCGAGGTGACCAGCGTGCCGAGCCGGATCCGCGAGGTGACGGCCGCCGCCGCGGCCATCGTGGTGTACGCGTCGTACCAGGGCGTCGTCCCGCGCCAGGCCAGATGGTCGTAGACCCAGGCGTGGTGGAACCCGAGCTCCTCGGCGCGCCGCCACAGCTCGCCGGCCTCCGGCCAGGACTGCATCGGCCACATCACCGTGCTGATCCGCGGTGCGGTCACTGCTCCCCCGTTCTGTCTCCGGGACGCCCCGCCCCGGGGCGCCGCGTCCATCCCATCACCCGGCACCGACGGCCGGTCACGCGCCCGGCCCGGCGAGCCAGTGGCGCAGCGCCCACCACCAGTGCGCCGTCCGCTCCACCGCCGTCCCGCCGGACGGGTCGAGCAGCGCGCGGCCGGTCAGCTCCTGGAACCGCCGCACCCGGTACTTCACCGTGTTGCCGTGGACGTGCAGGGCGGCGGCGGTCGGCTCGATCCGGCCGCCGTGGTCGAGGTAGGCGAGCGCGGTCGCGGCGAGCTCGCGGTGGAACGGGTCGTCGCGGTCGAGGCCGCCGAGCAGCCCGCCGGCGAGCAGCCCGCCGAGGTCGGGCTCGGCCTCGGTGACGGCGAGGAGCGCGAGCCCGGCCAGCTCCCGCAGCCCGGTGAGGCCCGCCGCGGTCCCGGCGCGCAGGGCGCGGCGGCCCAGGTCGTACAGCGGCGCGACGGCGCCGGGCCGGGCGGGCGGCGCCGCGACGAGCAGCGGCCCCGTCCTGACCGGCGGCGGCAGCCGCGCCACGAGCGCGGCGAGCCGCCCGTCCACCAGCCCGCACAGGGCAGGGCCCGCCGCGACCAGGCGCGCCTCCAGGCCCGCCGCGACCGCCGGGTCGCTGACGTCCGACACGACGCAGTGGTACTCGGCGTCGGGGTCGAGCGGGGCGAGGACCGGGACGGACTCGCCGTGCAGGAGCTGCCGCAGCATCTGGACGCGGCCCTCCCGCGTCGTGCGGGCCATCTCCAGCTCGGCGACCCGGTGGGCGTGCACCATCCGGTGGACGAGCGCGGTGTTGATCTCGTCGATGCGGCTGACGCCGTCCAGCAGCAGCGCGTCCGGCACGCCCTGGCGGCGGCCGTCCGCGATGAGCGTGCGGACGAGATGGGCGCGGCCCGCCTGGAACCCGTCCAGGAACGCCGCGACCGGCACGCCCTGCCGGGCCCGGTCCGAGCCGAGCCGCCCGGCGGCGGCCAGCAGCTCCTCGCCGGGGGCGCCGTCCGCGAGCGCCGCGAGCACGCCCCGCAGCAGCGCGCGGGTGTGCCGCCGCGTCTCCTCCTCGGGCAGCGCCGCCACCATCTCCGACCGGCCGCGCGCGGCGCGGACCGCGCCCTCCAGGAGCCGCGGGTCGTCGCCGCGCTCGCTCACCAGCCGCAGGAACCGGTCGTCCTCGCTGGGCTCCATCCCGCCATTGTCCCCCGTCGTTGTCCCGATCGGACAACGAGCCGGGCGGCGCTTGGGCCGCCTCCCCTAGCGGACCGCCCGCCGCCTGGTGTTCGCTGGCGGTAGTGCCCAGCGGTGTCCCGCCCAGAGCCCGAGGAGTTCGCCGATGCCCGACGACGAGCAGTTCCTGGAGAAGCTGCCCACCGACCTGATCTTCCGGCTGCCGCCGACCTTCGACGACGTCGAGGACGAGCGCCGGCACCGCAAGGAGCGGCTCGCCGCCGCGCTGCGGATCTTCGGCAAGTTCGGCTTCGAGGAGGGCGTCGCCGGGCACATCACCGCCCGCGACCCCGAGCGCACCGACCACTTCTGGGTCAACCCGTTCGGGATGTCGTTCAAGCACATCAAGGTCAGCGACCTCATCCTCGTCAACCACCAGGGGCAGGTCGTCGAGGGCCGCTACCCGGTGAACGAGGCCGCGTTCGCGATCCACTCGCAGGTGCACCAGGCCCGCCCGGACGTCGTCGCCGCCGCGCACAGCCACTCCACGCACGGCCGCGCGATCTCCGCGCTCGGCCAGAAGCTGGAGCCGATCACGCAGGACGTGTGCGCGTTCTACCAGGACCACGGCCTGTTCGACGACTACACCGGCGTCGTCACCGACCTGGAGGAGGGCAAGCGCATCGCCGCCGCCCTCGGCGAGTACAAGGCCGTCATCCTGCGCAACCACGGCCTGCTCACCGTCGGCGACACCGTCGACGCGGCCGCCTGGTGGTTCATCACGATGGAACGCTCGTGCCAGGTGCAGCTGCTGGCGAAGGCCGCGGGCCAGGTCGTGCCGATCGAGCACGACAACGCCGTCCTCACCCACGAGCAGATCGGCAACGACCTCGTCGGCTGGATCAACTACCAGCCGCTCTACGACCAGATCACCCGCGAGCAGCCCGACCTGTTCGACTAGGACGCCCGTGGCGGCCTGCTCCCGCCACGGCCGGCGGCCGCCGCCCGCCATTCGACGGTCTCCAGCCAGGCGGCCAGGTCCTTCGTCTCGGGACGCAGGGCGCGGGTGGCGGCGATGTCGGCTCCGTAACCGCCCTGCGCGTCGAGGTGGGCGACGGCGGCGGCCGTCTCCGCCGGCAGCGCGCCGAGGGGAACCGGAACGTACGGGATCTCGCGTCCGGCGGCCTCGCTGAAGGCCGCCGCGAGCCGGCCGGGCGTGGCCGCGTCGCCCGCGATGGCGAGCGTCTCCCCCAGGTACCGGGCGGGGTCGGCGAAGGCGGCGGCGGCGAACGCGCCGATGTCGTCCACCGCGATCAGCTGCTCGGGGACGTCCGGGGAGAACGGCGTCGCGACCACCTCGGCGCCGAGGTAGTTCTCCATGAACGACGCGGGCCGCAGCACGGTCGCCGGGATCCCCTTCCGGCGGATGTGCTCCTCGATCCGGAGTTTGGCCTCGAAGGCGGGCACCCCCGCCGACCGCTCGGCGCCCGCGACGGACGAGTAGACCAGGTGGGCATCGCCGGCGGCGTCCGCGACGGCGATGCCGCGCCGGACCTCGTCGTCGAACGGGACGGGCGGCGAGCCCAGCAGGCCCGCCTGCACGCTGAAGACGCCGTGGACGCCGGCCGCCGCGGCGGCGAGCGACGCGCGGTCGTCCAGGTCGCCGGCGACGACCTCGGCGCCGGCCGCCGCGAGCGCGCGGGCGGCGGCGCCGCGGACGTCGCGGGTCAGGGCGCGGACGCGCCGGCCGTCCGCGAGGAGATGCCGGACGGCCGCGCCGCCCTGCTTTCCGGTGGCTCCCGTCACCAGGACGATCCCGTCGTCGCGATGGCCGCGGCCACCGCTCCGGTCACTGCCGTGTTCGATCATGACGGCCAGCCTGTCCCGCGCCCGCCGCTCGGGAAAGTGGCCCATCTGCCACCCATCGAGGTTTTCGTGCCATCCTGGCGGCATGCCCCCGTTCCGGCGCATCGCCGCCTACGCCCCGAAGGGCGTCACCGCGCTCAGCCTCGGGATCGCGGGCTCGGTGTTCGGTCCCCGCGACGGCGTCCCGCCGTTCGATCTCGGGCTCTGCGCCGAGCGGCCGGGGCCGCTGCGCACCGAACTCGGCCTTGACGTGCACATCGGCCACGGACCCGAGCCGATCGCCTCGGCCGACCTCGTCCTGCTGCTGCCCGGCACCGGGTTCCGCGACGTGCCCCCGGACGTCGTGGAGGCGCTCCGGGAAGCCCACGGAAGGGGCGCGACGATCGCGGCCCACTGCGTCGGGACGTTCCTGCTCGCGGCCGCCGGGCTCGCGGACGGCCTCGACGTCACGACGCACTGGCGGCACGCCGCCGAGCTCGCGGCGGCGCACCCGCGGGTCACCGTCCGCCCGGACGCCCTGTACATCGACCACGGCGCGGTCGCGACCGGTGCCGGGGCGGCGGCGGGCCTGGACCTCTGCCTCCACCTGCTGCGCCGGGACCACGGCGCGGCCCTCGCCAACAGGGTGGCCCGTGACCTCGTGACGCCGCCGCACCGGGACGGCGGCCAGGCCCAGTACATCGACGCGCCCGTCCCGTCCGGCGGCGACGACCGGCGGCTGGCCGACGTGATCGCGTGGGCGCGCGGCAACCTGGACCGGCGGCTGCCGGTGGACGAGCTGGCGGCGCGGGCGCTGATGAGCCGCCGGTCGTTCGCGCGCCGGTTCAAGGCCGCGACCGGGGCGACGCCCCACGCGTGGCTGCGCGCGCAGCGGCTCGACCTGGCCGAGGAGCTGCTGGAGACGACGGACCTGCCGGTCCAGGAGGTCGCCCGCCGGGTCGGCTACCGCGACGCGGCCGTGCTGCGCGAGCAGTTCACGCTCCGCCGCGGCGTCCCGCCCCGCACCTACCGCCGCACCTTCTCCCGGGGCCGGCCCGCCGCGCGGTGACCGCCGGCGGCCCCGGCGGGGCCCTACGCTCCGCCCGTGGTCCGGTCGTCTCGCGGTCGCGTGTTCGCGGTCCGGTAGCGGCCGGGGGTGACGCCGTACTCGCGCTTGAACGCGGCGGCGAAGGCGACGTCCGAGGAGTAGCCGGCCTGCCGCGCCACCACGCGCAGCGGCGTGCCGGACCGGCGCAGCAGCCGCGCCGCGAGCGTCATCCGCCACCAGGTCAGGTAGGTCAGGGGCGGCCGCCCGACCAGGGCGGTGAACCGGTTGGCGAAGGCGGCACGGGACAGCCCGGCCCGCGCGCCGAGTTCGGCCACCGTCCAGGGCCGGTCGGGCGCGTCGTGGATGGCGGTGAGGGCCGCGGCGATCGCCGGGTCGGTGAGCGCCACCGTCCAGCCGGTGGCGGCCGGGTCCTCGGTCCGCTCCTCGAACCAGGCCCGCAGGATGTAGAGCAGCAGCGTGTCGAGCAGCGCCGGCACGATGGCCCCCGCTCCGGGCCGCGACCGCCCCATCTCGTCGCCGAGCAGGTCGACGGCCGCGCGCAGCGAGGGATGGCGTCCGATCCGGGCGGGCAGGTGGACGACGGGCGGGACCTCCGACATCAGGGGGTGCGTCCTGCTGCCGTCCAGCAGGTAGGCACCGCACAGCACGACCGTGGGAGCGCCGGTGCCGCCCGGCCCGGCGTGCGGGCGCCGCATGTCGAAGTCCACCAGCGGGCTTCCGGGGTGGTCGGCCAGCCCGTGCGTGCCGGCGCCGTGCAGGAACGCCACGTCCCCGACGCCGAGCCGGATCGGCGGGGCGCCGTCCGGCGGCAGCAGCCAGCACGACCCCTCCAGCACGACGTGGAACGCGCCGCCGCTGTCGGCGGTGAAGCGCATGCCCCACGGCGCACGCAGGTCGTGGCGGTTGGCGTGCGGCCGTCCGGCGTGCATGGCGGTGATCGTGTCACTGAGGACGTCCATGGCGGAAGTCTAGGTGCCGAGACGGTCGCTGGGTCTTCGCAGACGATCACTTATTGAAGGTCTCGAACGCGGACTCCTACGGTGGCATGACCCGGCTCGCATCGGTGCGGCCGGCCCGACCAAGGGAATCCGTGATGACCAAGGCAGTGTTCTTCGACGAGCTCGGCGGCCCGGAGGTGCTCCGGCTGCGGGACGAGGCGCCCGGCGAACCGGGAAAGGGCGAGGCCCGCATCCGCGTCGACGCGATCGGCCTGAACCGGGCAGAGGCCAATTTCCGGGCCGGCACCTACGTCTACCAGCCGAACCTTCCCGGGTCCGGGATCGGCTACGAGGCGGCCGGCGTCGTGGAGGCGGTCGGCGAAGGTGTCGACGGCTTCGCGCCCGGCGACGCCGTCAGCGCCGTGCCCGCCTTCCTGATGACCGAGTACGGGACCTACGGGGAGTCGGCCGTCCTCCCGGCGCACGCACTGGTGCACCGCCCCGACGGCGTCGACGCGGTGACCGGGGCCGCCACCTGGATGGCCTACACCACCGCCTATGGCCTCCTGGTCGAATTCGGCGGAATCCGGCCCGGTGACACGGTGCTCGTCAACGCCGCCTCCAGCAGCGTCGGCCTCGCCGCCGTCCAGGTCGCCAACCACCTCGGCGCCGTTCCGATCGCCACCACCCGCACCGGCGCCAAGAGGCGGCGGCTGCTGGACGCGGGCGCCGCCCACGTCATCGCGCTCCAGGAGCAGGACCTCCTCAAGGAGATCGACGCCGTCACCGGCGGCCGCGGAGTGGACCTCGCCATCGACGCCGTCATGGGCCCGGCGGTCGGCACCCTCGTCCAGGCGGTCGCCCCGGACGGCGCCCTCCTGTTCTACGGCTGGCTCGACCCCACCCCCGCGCCGCTGCCCATCGCCCCCGACTTCCGCGGCCGCACCCTCCGGACCTACGCCTTCACCGAGCTCACCGTCGACAGCGAGCCCCGGCTGCGCCGCGCGAAGCACTTCATCAACGCGGGCCTGCGTTCCGGCTCCCTCTCCCCCGTGATCGACCGCACCTTCGACCTGGACGATGTCGTCGCGGCCCACCGCCATCTGGAGTCCAACACCCAGTTCGGCAAGATCGTCCTCACGGTCGGGCACTAGCGCGCTTCTTCGCCCGGCGCGGCGGCGCCGGGCGTCAGCGCGCCCTCGGGTCGTGGTGCGCCAGGAGCACGCGCGCCATGCGTTCGAACTCGGCGCGGTCCTCCGCGGACAGCGGGGCCAGCAGGTCGGCGTCCAGCTCGGCGGCACGGCGGCCGATCGCGTCCAGTTCCGCGCGACCCTCGGCGGTCGGCTCGACCACGTACCGGCGCCGGTCGGACGGGTCGCGCTCGCGCCGGACGAACCCGGCCGCCTCCAGCCGGCCGACCACCTCCACCAGGTCGCTCGGGTCGATGCGCAGCCGCGTGCCCAGCTCCCGCTGCGAGGCCGGGGACGCGTCGTCCAGCGCGGACAGCACGGCGAAGTGCCACAGGCCGAGGCCGTGCTCGTCCATCATCCGCCCCATCCGGACGCGGCCGGCCCGCCCCACCTGGGCCAGCACGAACGTGGTGATGCCGAGCAGGCGGGGCGGCAGCGGGCCCGCGGTGTCGTCCATCCCCCTATTGTAGGGTTACCCCCATCATTGGTTAACACCCACGAATTGGAGGCGGCATGGACGCGCTCTACCCGCGCCTGCTGGTGGACGACTTCGACGCCTGCGCCCGGTTCTACGCCGCGGCGCTCGACGAGCTGCTCGGCATTCAGCCGGTCAAGATGCTGCCCGACGCGCAGTACGCCAACTGGGACCTCGAAGGCGAGTGCGTCCTGGTCGTGATGGGCCGCGCCCGCATGGCGGAGACGGTGGGCACCGCGGACCTGCCCGCGCCGTCCGGGCAGGACGGCTCGATGCTGGTGTTCCGGGTCGGCGATGTCGGCAAGGCCGCCGCCGCGCTGGCGGCGCTCGGCGCCGCCGTGGTCGCCGAGCCGGCGGACCGCCCGGAGTGGGGGCCCGGGCTGCGGACCGCGCACCTGCGCGACCCCGGCGGCAACCTGCTGGAACTCCAGTCGTACTGACTCCGCCCCCGAGGGGGATCAGCGCGGGAGCGGATGCCGGCGCGGGCGTCGCGGGACGGGCGCTCGGCCCGGCGGAGGGAGGTTCCGCCGGGCCGACCCCGGTGTGAGCCCGTGCCCCAAGGACACCACGCACCCGCCGACGAGCGCTTGTCCCCCATCGACGAAAAGGAACGCGCCACCCCGCCGGAAACTGACAGGACCGGCGCCGTCAGGCCCCGTTGCGGGACGCCTCGGCCAGCGGCAGCAGCACCTGGAACCGGGTGTCGCCCGGCAGCGACTCCACCTTGATGTCGCCGCCGTGCCGGTCCGCCACGATCCGCCAGGAGATGTCGAGGCCGAGGCCCGTCCCCTGCCCCACCGGCTTGGTGGTGAAGAACGGCGTGAAGATCCGGTCGATGTTCTCCTCGGGGATGCCGCCGCCGGTGTCGGCGATCTCCACCATCGCCTGGTCGTTCACCCGGGCCGTCCGGATGGTGAGCGTGCCCTGGCCGTCCATCGCGTACAGCGCGTTCACGATCAGGTTCGTCCAGACCTGGTTCAGCTCCGCCGCGTACACCGGGACGGGCGGCAGCGACTCGTCGTAGACGGTCTTGACCGTCACGCCCGGCCCGAACTTGCGCTTGAGCATCGTCAGCGTGCTGTCCAGCAGCTCGCGCAGGTCGACCCGCTGGTAGGCGGCCCGGTCCAGCTGCGAGTACTGGCGCGCGGAGTCCAGCAGCGCGGTGATCCGGTCCATCGCCTCGGAGATCTCCGCCTGCAGCTGCCCGACCTCCATCACCTCCGCCAGCCACCGGATCGCCGAGGGCAGGTGCTCCCCGGCCGCCCGCGCGACCTCCTCGGCCTGCTCCACCCCGACCCCGGCGGAGACGAGGCCGGGCGCCAGGTCCCAGGCGTCCTCGACGCCGTGCTCGTCCAGCCAGTCGCCCAGCTCGTCCTCGGCGTCGCTGACCTCGAGCGGGCTGCGCCGCGTGCCCGGCGGCGCGGGCAGCGTCGGCCGCAGCGCCACCAGCGCCGCGAGCCGGGTGCAGTCGGCGCCCTGCGCGGCGAGGTCGGCGAGCGTCTTCTGCGCCGCGATCAGCCGGTCGCCGAGCTCGGCGCTGGCCCGCGCCGCCGCGGCGGCCGGGTTGTTCAGCTCGTGGGTGAGGCCCGCGGTGATCGTGCCGAGCGCGGTGAGCCGCTCGCGCTGGTCGACGGTCCGCCGCAGGTTCGTCATCCCGAAGAAGATCCCGGCCAGCAGGTGCGTCGCCATCGGGAACCACTTGCGGACGGCCTTGCTGAACTTGCGGGCCGGCAGCACGAACACCCGCGACGGCCGCGTCGCCCTGAGCGTGTGCGCGTACTTCTGCTCGATCTGGTCGTCCAGGTACGCCTGGACGGCCCCGCCGTAGGTGCCGGGACGCGACGTCCGGCTGATCTCGACGGAGTGGTCCCGGACCTGCTGGCTCATCACCATCTCGCCGTCCAGCAGCACGTACAGGAACTCGGCGGGCTCGCCCTGCGCGCAGATCACCCCGTCGGCGGGGATCTCCGCGACCGTCCCGCACAGGGACAGCCATTCCAGCTTCTGGTCGTCGAGGTCCTCGAAGAGGAACAGCGACCGCAGCTCCTCCGGCGACGCGGTAGTGGTCATGCCTGCTCCAGGTAGCGGTGGACGAGCGCGACGGCCATCGCGCCGTCGCCGACGGCGGACGCGACCCGCTTCATCGACTCCGAGCGGACGTCCCCCGCCGCGAACACGCCGGGGACGCTGGTCTCCAGGTGGTACGGCTGGCGGGCGAGCGGCCACCCGGCGGGACGGCGCCCGCCGGCGACCAGGTCGGGGCCGGTGACGACGTACCCGCGGGCGTCGCGCTCGACGAAGCCGTCCAGCCAGTCCGTGCCCGGTTCGGCGCCGATGAACACGAACAGCCAGTGCGCGTCGATGGTCTTCTTCCCGCCGGGCCACGCGAACGTGAGGCGCTCGAGCCGGTCGGCGCCCTCCGCGGCGCAGACCGTCTTGCCGGTGTGCACCTCGATGTTGGGCGTCTGCTCGATCTGCTCGATCAGGTAGTGCGACATCGACTTCTCCAGGCCGTCCGCCCGGACGATGATGTGCACCTTCTTGGCGTACTTCGCCAGGTGCACGGCGGCCTGCCCGGCGGAGTTGGCGCCGCCGACGACGGCGACCTCCTCGTCCGCGCACGACGGCGCCTCCGTGAGCGCCGCGCCGTAGTACACGCCGCGGCCGACGAAGTCCTCGACGCCTTCGGCGTTCAGCCGCCGGTACGACACGCCGCTGGCGAGGATGACGGCGTGCGCCGCGATCTCCGTGCCGTCGGCCAGCCGCGCCACCCGGGCGGTGCCGCGCGCCTCCAGCGCGACGACCTCCCCGGCCTGCAGCAGCTCGGCGCCGAACCGGTCGGCCTGCCGGCGCGCCCGGTCGGCGAGCTGCTGGCCGGTCACCCCGTCGGGGAAGCCGAGGTAGTTCTCGATCCGGGAGCTCTGCCCGGCCTGCCCGCCGAGCGCGCGCCGCTCCACCACGACGGTCTTCAGACCCTCGGACGCCCCGTACACCGCGGCGCCGAGCCCGGACGGCCCGCCGCCCACCACGATCAGGTCGTAGAACCCGGTGGACGGGGTGCTCGGCAGCCCGATCACCGACGCCAGCTCCGCGTCCGACGGCGCGCACAGCGTGTCCCCGCCGGCCGTCACCACCAGCGGCAGCTCCGGCGAGCCCGCCGCCGCGATCAGCTCCGCGCCCTCCGGGTCGGTGTCCATCAGCCAGGTGTAGGGCGCCTGGTGGCGGGCCAGGAAGTCGCGGACCTCGTAGCAGCGCGCCGACCAGCGGTGCCCGACGACCCGCAGCTCGGCGGGCCGGGACCGGTCGGTGCGCCGCCACGCGTCCAGCTGCGCGTCGATCACCGGGTAGAACTTCTCCTCCGGCGGGTTCCACGGCTTCAGCAGGTAGTGGTCGAGGTCGACGACGTTGATCGCGCGGATCGCGGCGTCGGTGTCGGCGTAGGCGGTCAGCAGGACGCGGCGCGCGTACGGGAACAGGTCCATGGCCCGTTCGAGGAACTCCACGCCGTTCATCTCGGGCATCCGGTGGTCGGCGAGCAGGACCGCCGTGTCGTCGCCGCGCAGCCGCAGCTCGCTCAGGGCGTCCAGGGCCTGCCGCCCCGACTCGGCGCGGACGATCCGGTACGACTCGGCGTACCGGCGGCGCAGGTCGCGCGCCACCGCCCGGGACACGCCCGGATCGTCGTCGACGGTGAGCAGCACTGGTTTGGACAACGCGTCCCCCTCATCCCATGACATCCCCGGGCAAAAGCCTACGTGGCCCGGCCACGCCGCGTCCCGCCCGCACCGGCCGGCCGCCACCCCGCCGCCCCGCGGCCGGGACCGCATCGGTAATGATCGTCGCATGGACCTGCGTGTTGCGCTGATCGGATACGGCACCGGGGGCTCGGTGTTCCACGCGCCCCTGATCTCCTCGGTGCCGGGGATGCGGCTCGCCGCGGTCGTCACGGGGAACCCGGAGCGGCAGCGCGCCGTCGCCGAGCGCTACCCGGAGACGACCGTGCTCGGCAGCGCGGACCGGCTGTGGGAGGTGTCCGGCGCCTACGACCTGGTCGTGGTCGCCACCCCGAACCGGCAGCACGTCCCCCTCGCCCGCACCGCGCTGACCTCCGGGCTCCCGGTCGTCGTGGACAAGCCGGCCGCTGCGACGGCGGCGGACGCCCGGTCCCTCGCCGCGCTCAGCGCCGTACGCGGGCTGCCGGTGATCCCGTTCCACAACCGGCGCTGGGACGGCGACTACCGGACCGTGCTGCGGCTGGCCGGATCCGGCGCGCTCGGCGGCGTGCTGCGGTTCGAGTCCCGGTTCGAGCGGTGGCGGCCCGAGGTGAAGGCGGGCTGGAAGGAGAGCGCGGACCCGCGCGACGCCGGCGGCATCCTCTACGACCTCGGCTCCCACCTGATCGACCAGGCGATCGCGCTGTTCGGCCGTCCCGACCGGGTCTACGCCGAGATCGACACGCGGCGGCGCGGCGCGGCGGCGCCCGACGACGCCTTCGTGGCGCTGGAGCACCGCGGCGGGACCCGCTCCCACCTCTGGATGAGCGCGACCGCCGCGCAGCTCGGGCCGCGGTTCCGCGTCCTCGGCGACCGCGCCGCCTACACGGTGAACGGGATGGACGGGCAGGAGGACGCGCTGCGCGCCGGCCTCACCCCGAGGGACCCCGGCTACGGCATCGCGCCGCCCGAGTCTTACGGCCTGGTCGGCACGCCCGGCGACGACCGCCCGGAGCCGACCGCGCCGGGCGCCTACCACGAGTTCTACGCGGCGGTGGCGCGGACGCTGCGCGGCGAGGCGCCCCCGCCGGTCACCCTCACCGACGCGATCGCGGGCCTGGAGGTCATCGAGGCCGCCGTCCGCTCCGCCGGCGAGGGCACCGTCGTGAGCACCCGCCCGGAGTGACCGCCGGTCAGTAGCGCAGGTCCGCCAGCACGCCGTAGTGGTCGGACGCGACGACCCCGTTCACCGGCTCGGTGCCCAGCAGCGCGCAGTGGACGGGATGGCCCGCGCCGCCCGCGCGGGGCCACGCGGAGAAGACGTGGTCGATGCGGCGGTCCGGCCACAGGACGGGCCGCGTCCACGGGTTGGCGTTGCTCCAGGTGTGACCGGGCGTCCCGTCGCCGGCCATCTCCCACGCGTCGTAGAAGACGACGCCGGGCGCGCCCACCGCGGCGCGCCCGGTGAGCATGCGGATCTCGTCGGAGTCCGGGTCGGCGTTGAAGTCGCCCGCGACGACCGCGGGCGCGTCGCGTCCCGCCGTCTCGCGCACGTAGGCGGTGAGGTCGCGGACCTGCTGCTGCCGCTGCCCGCTGTGCCCGAGCTTGTAGCCCAGCGCGACGCCGAACGTGTGGACGGCCCCGCGCGGGCCCTGGACCTCGGCGTACACGGCGAGACCGCCGTCGCCGCCGGCCGGGTCGCCGAGCGGGCGCTCACCGGTCCGGCCCTGCGGCCAGCGCGACAGGACCGCGACCCCCGAGCGGCCGCCCGCCGCCGCCGCGTAGGCGGACCCGCCGAAGACGCCGTGCGGGAGGCCGAGGGGCTCGCCGAGGCGCGCCGCGAGCGAGTCGTCCCCGTCCTCCCACGCCTCCACCAGCACGAGCACGTCGGGCGCTGCGTCCCGGAGGACCTCGATGATCGCCGCCTCGCGCTCCTTGTACGGGCCGTAGCGGTCCCAGACGTTCCAGGTCGCCACCCGGCACGTCGTCTCGATCAGCGGCCCGTACGGCTCCTCGATGTCATAGCCCATGCGGTGAGCGTGTCACAGCACGGACACGTGCACGTGGTCGTAGTGGTTCTGGGTGACGCTGCCGCGGTCCTCCATCTGGCGCCATCCGCCGCTGCCGCGCATGTCGTAGATGCGCTGCCGCCAGATCACGTACTTGATGCCGAGCCGGGACGCGTTGTCGATCACGTACTGGGCGACGCGGTCGCCGTGCGCCTGCGCCGACGCGCTCGGCATCTTCCCGCCGGTGCTCTCCATGAAGTCGCAGGCGGTGCCGGAGCCGTGGTCCTGCGGGTCGCCGGGGCGCGAGCAGCCGATGGTGGGGAACGGCCCGAACTTCCCGTCGATCTCCAGCAGGACCGTCCGCATCCGCGCGGTCATGGAGTTGCCGACGATCGGCGACTTGCTCCCGGAGACGCCGTCGGGCTTCCCGCCGCCCGCCGGGGCCTGCGGCACCTCGGGCTTGTACTTGGCGAGCAGCTTCTTGACCCGGGCGCGCTGGCCCTCCAGGTCGTCGATCTCCTTGCGCACCTCGTCCAGCTTCGCCTGGGCCGTGCGGTGCGACTGCGCGGCCCTGGCGTTCAGCTGTCCGAGGCTCTGGACGCGGCGGCCGTTGTCCTGGCTGATGTGCTCGACCACCGACGCGTCGCGCAGCGCGGACGTCGGATCCCCGGAGGTGACGAGCGGGATGACGTCGAGCCTGCCGGTCATATAGGTGGTGGAGGCGATGCGGGCGACGGACAGCCGGGCCGCGCCGTAGTCCCGGTCGGCCCGCGCGGCGTCGGAGCCCGCCCGCTCGGCGGCCTTCTTCGCCTCCTCAAGGGAGACGAGCTCTCCGCGGTACTGCTTGGAGAGGGTGTCCGCGCGCTTCTTGAGCTTCGCGTACTCCTTCTTGAGGTCCTTCGGCTCGGCGGGCACGCGGGCCGCGCCGCCGGCGGCCGGGGGGAGCGCCGCCGACATCCCGACCGCGAGGACGAGCACCGCGAGCCGCCGCGCCGCCCGGCGCCCGCCGGCCGGGCGCGCCGTCCTGCCGAAGGGACCGAAGGCCGCCACAGATCACTCCCGGATAACAGAGGGTCGGAGATTGGCGGGCACGCTACCACAATCACCACAAACCCTCCGACATTCGGGCAAGCACACTGCGTGATCCGGACGCTACGGACGACGCGAAAGAGGGCCGGACCGCCCGCGGGCGGTCCGGCCTCTCCCCCGTGCCGCCGGGAGGGGTCCGGCGGCTTCCCCTCAGGCCCCGACGAGGTCCTCCCAGCGCGGGACGCGCGGCTCCCAGCGCAGCCGCAGCCCGGCCTCGCGGAGCGTCCGGTCCCCTTTGCGGTTGTTGCAGCGGCCGCACGCGAGGACGGTGTTCTCCCAGGTGTTGCCGCCGCCGCGGGACTGCGGGTGGACGTGGTCGATCGTGTTGCCGCGCTGCCCGCAGTAGCCGCACCGGCCCCGATCGCGCAGGTAGACGCCGCGCTTGCTCCACGGCGGCCGGCGGCCGTGCCGCCAGCGCATCGCGACGTACCGGACGAGCCTCAGGACCCGCGGCACCGGGAAGCTGCCGATGGTCCGGCCCTCCTCCGCCTCCTCGACCACGGCCACCTCGCGGACCAGCATGCGGATGGCGTGCCGCAGGTCGACCTTTTGTAATGGCTCGTACGACGCGTTCAGGACGAGCACGTTCACCGGGTCACCTCCCACCCCGGGCCGCTGTCCCGCCAGGATTCGAACCTGGATATCCGCATTAACGGTGCGGCGTTCTGCCGTTGAACTACGAGACAATGTTCCGGAAATTCTCCGGTTTCCGGGCATTTCCCGGAAGCCTCCATCAGAATGCCGACGCACGCCCCGCAAAGGCAACGGTTTTTCCCACCCGCTTCAGGTCACCCGCCCGGCCCCTCCCGAGGTTTCACCGGCGCCGCCCCCTCCAGGGGATGCGCGGGGGGCGCTAGCAGGGCGGGTCCGGGGCGGGGCGGACGATCTTCGGCATCGCCTCCGCCGCCGCGCGCCACCACGGCTCCTCGGCGGGGCCGGCGTCCGGGGGCGACGCGCGAGAGACCGGGGCGGATGAACCAGAGGCACAGGGGCCGGGCCGCAGGCGGACGGGCGGGATCAGCTCGATGGCGGCGGGGCAGTCGGGGCAGTCGGTGCCGGTCCAGCCGAGACGGACGGTGGCGGCGCCGCGGTCGCCCGGAGCCCGGCTCGGCGGGCCGACGCCCCAGAAGCGCAGGACGTCGCCGGCGGACACGGCGCGTTCGCGGCGGGTGGTGCGGGTGCGGCCGCGGTGGCCCCGGCCGAGCCACGCGGACTGCTCGGCGACCAGCTGCCAGGTCAGGCCGCGGACGAGGTTGGCGGCCGTGAGCACGTCGCCGAACGCCACCCGCCGCGCGGCGACCTCCGGCAGGCCGAAGCGGTGCAGCCCGGCCGTGTCGATGCGGGCGCGGGCGCCGCCGTCCGGGTCCAGGGCGACGAAGACCGACACCCACGCGTGGCCGAGGGCGAACCTCTCCGGTTCGGCGGGCGGCGGCGAGCCGGGCAGGATCCGCCGGGAGTCCAGGTCGGCGACGGTACCGCCGACGGCGGCGGCGAGGGCGCGGGCGGCGAGCCGGGCGGCCCGCGCGGCCCGCGGCTGCCCGGCGGGCGGGCCCGCGGCGGTGACCGCGATGTGCCGGCGGGCGCCGACGACCGTCCCGAGCCGGCCGGGTGGCGCGGCGAGCCGGTGGAACCGGGTCTTCAGGTCGCCGGACGGGCGCGTGACGGGTTCGACGACGAGGCGGGCCGACGCCAGCATCGCGGCGGCCTCGCGCGCGAGGGCGCCGTCGCCGATGGCCTCGGGGAGGCGGCCGGGCCCGGGGAGCGTCCGCGCCTGGGTCGCCACCAGGAACCGCGTGGTCACCGACTCCGGGACCTCCAGCTCGAACCGCCCGCCCATGGGCCGCCTCCCCCGTTCGCGGGCACGGCCCCCTGCCGCGCCCGGGATTCAGCGTGGCCGCGGGCGCCGACGGGCGGAACAAGAACGGGATTCTGTGGATAAGGCGGGAGCGGGCGGCGGGCCGCCTCAGCGGGTTCGGCCCAGGGGGGACGGGAGGAGGAGCTCAGGGGAGGACGGAGACGGGGGCCTGGTACTCCAGGGACTCGCGCTCGACGCGGAAGCCCAGTTCCTCGTTGACCGCGAGCATGTGCTCGTTGTCGCCCAGGTTGTCGGTCTCGATCTCGCGGACCTCGGGGCGCTCGGCCGCGAGCCACTCCAGCATCGCGGCCTTCACCCAGATGCCGAGGCGGCGGCCGCGGTGCTCGGGGGCGACGGCGGTGTCGTACTGGGCGGCGCGCCCGGCGGCGTCGTGCGGGACGACGATCTCGGTGAAGCCCGCCACGACCGCGCCGGAGGCGTCGAGGGCGGCGACGGTGTAGAGGTCGTCGCCGCGCTTGGCGACGACCTCGGCGGTCTCGCGGACGCGGTGCGCGTCCCAGGGGGCGCCCTCGTACTCGGCGAGGTCGGCCATGGCGTGCTTGGCGTGCGCGAGGGCGGTGGCGTGCTCGTCGGGGACGACGCCCTGCCAGCGGATCAGCCGGTATCCGGCCGGGCCCGCCGCGACGAGCCGGGCGATCCGCTCCGGGGGGACCTCGTCCAGCCGCAGCACCATGCCGCGCAGCACCAGCACGCACTCGAATCCGTGCGACTCCAGGAACGGGACCGCCGGGGTGCCCGCGTGGACCTGCGCGATCACGCTGGTGCGGCGGTCGGCGCGCAGCCCCTCGGCGGCGGCGGCGAGCAGCCGGCGGCCGAGGCCGCGGCGGCGGTGCCCGGGCCGGACCTGGATGTCGATCTCGGCGGGACGGTCCGCGCCCGGCTCGCCCGGCAGCCGCAGCGCGGCGACGCCGGCCAGCCGCCCGCCGTCGGCGGCGGCCCACAGCCGCTGCCGCGAGCCCGGATCGCCGCCGAGGAGCCGCTCGGCCGTCTGCTCCGGTTCCGGCGCGGGCTCCCCCGCCGGGTCGGCGGCGTGCACGGCGCACAGCACGCCGTGCCACTCCCGGATCTGCGCGTCCGTCGGATCATCGAGCGCGATGACGTCCATCCGACTGTTGTACCTGATCCCCGTCCGCCGCGGCCGGGAGCCCGGGCAACCCGTGGTTCCGGACGCCCGGAAGCCCCCTCACCGTTCGCGCGAGAACGCCTCCAGGATGCGCTCGGCGGCGAGCGCCGGGGTCAGCGTCCCGTCCGCGACGCTCTTCTCCAGGCCGGGCGCGAGGTCGCGGACGGCGGGGTGGGCGTGCAGCTCGCCGAGCAGCCGGTCGCGGACCATCGCCCACGTCCAGCCGACCTGCTGGCGGCGGCGCCGCGCCTCCAGCTCGCCGGACTCGCGGAGCCGCTCCTGGTGCCCGACGATCTCGTCCCACACCGCGTCGAGGCCGGTGCCCTCGCGGGCGCTGCAGGTCAGGACGGGGGTGGCGCGGGCGCGCTCGTCGCTGCGCAGCAGCCGCAGCGCGCCCGACAGCTCGCGGGCGGCGCGCTTGGCCTCCATCGTGTGGTCGCCGTCGGCCTTGTTGACGGCGATGACGTCGGCCAGTTCCAGGACGCCCTTCTTGATGCCCTGGAGCTGGTCGCCGGTGCGGGCGAGGGTGAGGAACAGGAACGAGTCGACCATCTCGGCGACGGTCGTCTCGGACTGCCCGACCCCGACCGTCTCGACGAGGACGACGCCGTACCCGGCGGCCTCCATCACGACCATCGCCTCGCGGGTGGCCTTGGCGACGCCGCCGAGCGTCCCGGCCGTCGGGGACGGGCGGATGAAGGCGTCCGGGTCGGCGGCGAGGCGCTGCATGCGCGTCTTGTCGCCGAGGATGCTGCCGCCGGTGCGGGTGGAGGACGGGTCGACGGCCAGCACCGCGACCTTGTTCCCCTCGCCCGTCAGCTTCGTGCCGAGCGCGTCGATGAACGTGGACTTGCCGACGCCCGGCACCCCGGTGATCCCGACGCGGCGGGCGTTCCCGGTGTGCGGGGTCAGCTCGACCAGCAGCCGCTGCGCCAGCTCCCGGTGGTCGGGACGGGCCGACTCGACCAGCGTGATCGCCCGCGCGATCCACGCCCGCGACCCGTCCCGGACCCCGGAGACGTAGTCCTGGAGTTCCGGCCTCACGTCCCGGCGTGCCCCAGCTGCGCGGTCAGCTCGTCCAGCAGGCCGATCGCGGCGTCGGCGAGCACGGTGCCGGGCGGGAAGATCGCGGCGGCGCCGGCGGCGCGCAGCTCGTCGAAGTCCTGCGGCGGGATGACGCCGCCGACGACGATCATGATGTCGTCGCGGCCGAGCGCGGCCAGCTCCTCGCGCAGCGCGGGCACCAGCGTGAGGTGGCCGGCGGCGAGGGAGTTGACGCCGACGATGTGCACGTCGGCCTCGACCGCCTGCCGGGCGACCTCGCCCGGCGTCTGGAACAGCGGGCCCACGTCGACGTCGAAGCCGAGGTCGGCGAAGCCGGTCGCGATCACCTTCTGGCCGCGGTCGTGGCCGTCCTGGCCCATCTTCGCGACGAGGATGCGGGGCCGGCGGCCCTCCTCCTGCTCGAACGCGGCGGTCGCGGCGCGCGCCTTCTCGATGCTGCTCACCTTCCCCGCCTCTTCCCGGTACACCCCGGAGATCGTACGGATCTGCGCGGCGTGCCGCCCGTACGCCTTCTCCAGCGCGTCCGAGATCTCCCCGACGGTCGCCTTGGCGCGAGCGGCGTCGATGGCGAGGGCCAGCAGGTTGTGGCTCAGGTCGGACGGGCGGGTGCCGTTCTCGGCGGCCTCCGCCGCGGCGGTGATCGCGCCGAGCGCGGCCTGCGTCGCGGTCTCGTCGCGCTCCTCGCGCAGCCGCCGCAGCTTCTCGATCTGCTGCGCGCGGACGGCGGCGTTGTCGACCTTGAGGACCTCGATCCGCTCCTCGACGTCCGGCCGGTACTTGTTGACGCCGATGACGGGCTGACGGCCGGAGTCGATGCGGGCCTGGGTGCGGGCCGCCGCCTCCTCGATGCGCAGCTTCGGCAGGCCCTCGTCGATCGCCTTGGCCATGCCGCCGGCCTTCTCGACCTCGGTGATGTGCCCCCAGGCGCGGCGGGCGAGGTCGTAGGTGAGGCGCTCGACGTAGTTGCTGCCGCCCCACGGGTCGATCGTCCGGGTCGTCCCGGACTCCTGCTGGAGCAGCAGCTGGGTGTTGCGGGCGATGCGGGCGGAGAAGTCGGTCGGCAGCGCGAGCGCCTCGTCCAGCGCGTTGGTGTGCAGCGACTGGGTGTGGCCCTGCGTGGCGGCCATCGCCTCGACGCAGGTGCGGGCGACGTTGTTGAACACGTCCTGCGCGGTCAGCGACCAGCCGGACGTCTGCGAGTGCGTCCGCAGCGACAGCGACTTGGGGTTCTTCGGGTCGAACTGCTTCACCAGCTTCGCCCACAGCAGGCGGGCGGCGCGCAGCTTGGCGACCTCCATGAAGAAGTTCATGCCGATCGCCCAGAAGAACGACAGGCGCGGCGCGAACGCGTCGATGTCCAGCCCGGCCTCGCGGCCCGCGCGGATGTACTCGACGCCGTCGGCGAGGGTGTAGGCCAGCTCCAGGTCGGCGGTGGCCCCGGCCTCCTGGATGTGGTAGCCGGAGATCGAGATGGAGTTGTACTTCGGCATCCGCTGCGAGGTGTACGCGAAGATGTCGGAGATGATCCGCATCGACGGCGCCGGCGGGTAGATGTAGGTGTTGCGGACCATGAACTCCTTGAGGATGTCGTTCTGGATGGTCCCCGCGAGGCCCTCCGGCTTCACCCCCTGCTCCTCGGCCGCCGCGATGTACAGCGCCAGGACGGGCAGCACCGCGCCGTTCATGGTCATCGACACGCTCATCTTGTCCAGCGGGATGCCGTCGAAGAGCTGCCGCATGTCGTAGATCGAGTCGATCGCGACGCCCGCCATGCCGACGTCGCCGGCCACGCGCGGGTGGTCGGAGTCGTAGCCGCGGTGGGTGGCGAGGTCGAACGCGACGGACAGGCCCTTCTGCCCGGCGGCGAGGTTGCGCCGGTAGAAGGCGTTGGACTCCTCGGCGGTGGAGAACCCGGCGTACTGGCGGATCGTCCACGGCTGGGTGGCGTACATCGCCGGGTACGGGCCGCGCAGGTACGGGGCGATGCCCGGCAGGGTGCCGAGGAAGTCGAGCCCGGCGAGGTCGTCGCCGGTGTAGAGCGGCGGGACGCCGATGCCCTCCGGGGTGTCCCAGGTGTGGGCCTCGGGGTCCTTGCCGGTGGCGTCGGCGACGGCGGCGCGCCAGCGCTTGGCGGCCGCGTCGGCGGGGGGCGCCGTCCCGAGCTCGATCTCGGTGAAGTCGGGGATCATTCGTTCACTCCCAGATCGCGGAGGGTGGTCTGCAGCGCCTCGATCGCGTCGCATCCGGCGTGCACGCGGGCGTCGACCCCCTCGTAGGTTCCCTTACCCGCGAGCCAGACCTTCACAGCACCGGCGTCCTTCAGGACGCGCGCCGCTTCGGCGGCCTGCTCCTCGTACAGCCTGTCGCTGGAGCAGATGCAGGCGACGGTCGTGCCGGACGCCGCGAACTCCTCGGGCGCGCCCGTGACGGTCTCGATGCCGCCGGCCTGGAACAGGTTGGCGGCGAACGACGCGCGCGCCGTGTGGACGGCGATGGGGCCGAGCGTGGCGAGGAACACCTTCGGGCGGGCGCCGGTGGCCTCGGCGTGGGCGTCGGACCGGTCGCGGAGCGCCTCGAAGTCCTGCGCGTACGTCACGACGGGCAGCCCGCCGCCGGGACGCTCCGGAGCGGCGTCGCGCTCGGGCAGCTTCTCGGCGAGGTTCGGGAACTCGCTGACGCCGGTGAGCGGGGCCTTGCGGCGGGCCAGGTCCTTGCGGCGGCGCGCCCAGGTCGCGGCGATCCGGTCGGCGACCAGCCCGGACTCCAGGGCGGCGGCGAGGCCGCCGGCCTTCTCGATCTCGGTGAACCAGGCCCACGCGGCCTGCGCGAGGCCCTCGGTGAGGCTCTCGGCGTACCAGGAGCCGCCGGCCGGGTCGACGACGCGGGCGAGGCTCGACTCCTCCAGCAGCAGCGTCTGGGTGTTGCGGGCGATGCGGCGGGCGAAGCCGTCGGGCAGGCCGAGCCGCGCGTCGAACGGCTGGACGGTGACGGCGTCGGCGCCGCCGACCCCGGCGGCGAACGTCGCGACGGTGGTGCGCAGCATGTTCACCCACGGGTCGCGGCGCGTCATCATCGCCGACGAGGTGACGGCGTGGATCCGCGCGGACGTCCCCTCGGCGGCGCCGCTGACCTCGGCGATCCGGGCCCACAGCCGGCGCAGCGCGCGGAGCTTGGCGATCGAGGAGAACTGGTCGGCGTTGACGGCGACCCGGAACTCGATCTGCCCGAACGCCTCGTCCACGCTCAGCCCGGCGCCGGTGAGGGCGCGCAGGTAGGCGACGCCGGCGGCGGCCACGGCGCCGAGCTCCTCGGCGTCGCTGCCGCCCGCGTCGTGGTACGGGGTGCCGTCCGCGACGATCGCGCGCAGCCGCGGGAACTCCCGGACGCACCGGGCGGCCAGCGCCGCCGCGTCGTCCAGGGACCCGGCGGTGCCGGTGCGGGCCTGCAGGCCGAGGGGATCGGCGCCGAGGTTGCCCGACGCGTCCGGCTGGTTCCCGCGCTCGGTGACCAGGGCGAGGAACGCCTCGGCCGCCTCCGCCGCCCGCTCCCCCGCGTCCAGCACGACGGGCGCGAGGTCGAGCAGCACGCCGCGCAGGACCTCCGGCAGCGCGGCGACGGGCGTCCCGCCCTCGCCGAGCCGCAGCCAGACCGAGGTGGCGCCGTTCTCCAGGTCGGCGAGGACCGCCTCGCGCGTCACCGCCGGGTCCGGGTGGGCGTGCGGCTGCCGGACGTCCCAGCCGGCGAGGCCCTCGCCGTCCGGCCGCACCTCGCGGACGTAGGGGGCGAGGCCGGGGCGTCCCGGCGGGGCGTCGTCGCGCGTGTAGAGCGCGGCGATCGGCACTCCGTCGTAGGACTCGCGGGTCAGCAGGGACTCGATCTCGCCGAGAGGGGTCTCCTCGGTCGCCGCGCCGGACTTGCGCAGCACCCCCTTCACCATCTCCCGCCACCGGTCCCGCTCGGCCGGGGGGAAGGCGGCGGCCAGTTCGAGTTCTTCAGGCGGCACCGTCATGCCCTGGATGGTAAGCGCACGCCTACAACGCGTCCGAGACCGGGTCCCGGTCACCAGAACGGCCCGCCGGGCCGGGCCCGCCGCCGGTTAGCGGTCCGGGCTCGGGGAACAGGCCACCCCATGACGCTGGATCCGCTGCCGGGTGACCTCTACCACATGCAGGACCTGCTCGACGAGAGCGAGAAGGAGATCGTCGAGCGGGTGCGGAGCTTCCTGGAGTCGAAGGTCGCGCCGATCGCCAACGACTGCTGGGCGCGGGCCGAGTTCCCCTTCGACCTCGTCCCGCGGTACGGCGAGCTGGGCATCGCCGGGCTCGCCTACGACGAGTGCCCCGGGGAGCGGCCGAGCAGCCTGCTCGCGGGGTTCCTCGCGATGGACATGGCGCGCGTCGACCCGTCCATGGCCACGTTCTTCGGCGTCCACACCGGGCTGGCGATGGGCAGCATCGGCCGCTGCGGGTCGCCGGAGCAGCGCGAGCGGTGGCTGCCCGCGATGGGGCGGATGGAGAAGATCGGCGCGTTCGCGCTGACCGAGCCGGAGGGCGGCTCCGACGTCGCGATGGGGCTGCGCACCACCGCGCGGCGCGACGGCGGCTCCTGGGTGCTGAACGGCGCCAAGCGCTGGATCGGCAACGGCACGTTCGCCGACCTCGTCGTCGTGTGGGCCAGGGACGAGGCCGACGACCAGGTCAAGGGGTTCGTCGTCGGCAAGGACACGCCCGGCTTCACCGCGACCCGCATCGAGAACAAGATCGCGCTCCGCACGGTGCAGAACGCGGACCTGGCGTTCGAGGACTGCGTCGTCCCCGAGTCCGACCGGCTGGCGGGCGCGGCCGGCTTCCGGGACACCGCCGCGATCCTGCGCCGCACCCGCAGCGGCGTCGCCTGGCAGGCGGTCGGGGTGATGCTCGCCGCGTACGAGATCGCCCGCGACTACGCGGTGCGGCGCGAGCAGTTCGGGCGGCCGATCGCCAAGTTCCAGCTCGTCCAGGACCTGCTGGTCAGGATGCTCGGGAACGCGACGGCCTCGCTCGGCATGGTGGTGCGGCTGGCGCAGCTGCAGGACGAGGGCCTCTACCGCGACGAGCACTCGGCGCTCGCCAAGGCGTACTGCACCAGCCGGATGCGCGAGGCGGTCGGCTGGGGGCGCGAGCTGATGGCGGGCAACGGGATCGTCCTCGACTACGACATCGGGCGGTTCGTCGCCGACGCCGAGGCGCTCTACTCCTACGAGGGCACCCGGGAGATCAACACGCTGATCGTCGGCCGCGCCGCGACCGGGCAGGGCGCGTTCGTCTGACCGCGCGCGGCGGTGCCCGCCCGCGGGTCCGGGCGGCGCGCCGCGCGGGCGCCCCGCTGCGGCCGCGCGGGCGGGGCGTTGCTAGAGTTCGGCGTCGAGGACCCGATCACGACGGGTCCCCGTCCCCCACCGAACGCGGAAAGAGAAGACTGCGCATGTCGACTGGCAGCCACGCCGGACGCCCGAAGTCCTGGATCGCCGTGGCCATCATCTTCGTCGGTTTCGTCATCGGCGGCGTGGGCATCGTCATGGGCCCCGACTGGATCGTGTTCGGCGCGGGCGCCGCGGTCGCCGTGATCGGCGGGATCATCGCCCTCGCGGTCGACATCATGACCGACGTCGTCGTCGACGACCCGCGGCAGTAGCCGTGTTCGGGCGGCCGCCCATCGAGGAGCGGATCGCGGCCCGCCAGCGCGAGCGCGGGCCGCTGAAGCCCGGGACCGTCTTCCCGCACGGCCCCGCGAAGATGCTGTTCTTCTTCGGCATCGGCGTGGTCGTGGTCACGCACGTCATCGCCCTGTCGATGTACTTCGTCGACAAGGGCCCCTGAAGCCTCCCGTGACCGGTCCGGCGCGCCGGGCCGGTCAGCGGCGGTCCCTGTCCAGGCCGTTGTGCGGGCCCTTCCTCCCGCCGCCGAAATAGAACAGGCCGACGAGCACCAGGGCCACGATCGCCAGCACCAGCAGGAGCACGCCGATCGAGGTCGAGCCGGTCATCCGGACCACCTTCCTTCGTCGCTTCGCGGCGTCTCTCCTCCAACGCTGCCCGCTGAGCGGCGGGTCAAAAGAGGGTCAAGGAGATCCCGCTCCCCCGGCGCGGCCACCTCCGGCGGGTGCGAAGCGGGCCGCGAGAACGTACCGTCGAAGTGACGCGGCCGCCTGCGAGCCCCCGACCCCGAGGTGGTGGGATGGCCCTGCGAATGGGAATCGAGGAAGAGTACTTCGTCGTCGATCCCGGTTCCCGGGAGGTCGTCCCCCGTGCCGCCGCCGTGGTGCGGCGCGCGGAGCGGGCGCTCGGCGAGCGCGCCTCCACCGAGCTGGTCGACTTCCTGGCCGAGGCGAAGACCCCGCCCTGCGACGACCTGGACAAGCTGGAGGAGCAGGTCGGGTCGATGCGCGCCGCGATGGCGGGCGCCGCGGCCGCCGAGGGCGTGCGGCTCGCCGCGACCGGCACGCCCGTGCTCGGCGACCTCGTGCCCGCCCCGATCGGCGCGGGCGCCCGCTACGCCGAGAGCCTCGCGGTCTACCGGGCGCTGGACGACGAGCAGAGCATCTGCTCCTGCCACGTCCACGTCGAGATGCCCGACCGGGAGCGGGCCGTCGCGGTCAGCAACCACCTGCGGCCCTGGCTGCCGACGCTGCTGGCGCTCGCGGCGAACTCGCCGTACTGGGCGGGCCGCGACACCGGGCACGCCTGCTGGCGGGTCATGGCGTGGGCGCGCTGGCCGGTGGCGGGGCCGCCGCCGTACTTCGAGTCGTACGGGCACTACGAGGAGCTGGTCGGCACGCTGCTGGGGTGCGGCGCGCTGATGGACACCGGGACGATCTTCTGGGACGTCCGGCCGTCGGCGCGGCTGCCCACCGTCGAGGTGCGGCTCGGCGACGTGGCGCCGACCGCGGCGGACGCGTCGGTGTTCGCGGCGCTGATCCGCGCGCTGGTGGAGATGTCGGTGCGGGCCGTGGAGGCCGGGGAGCCCGCGCCCGATCCGCCGCAGGAGATGCTGCGGGCGGCGTACTGGCTGGCGGCCCGCGACGGCCTGTCGGGCGGCGGCCTCGACGTGTGCACGGGCCGTCCGGCGACGTTCCGGGAGCTGGCCGGGGACCTGCTCGCGCACGTCCTGCCCGCGCTGCGCGACAGCGGCGACCTGGACCGGGTCGCGGCCGGTGTGCGGCGGCTGATGACCGGCGGGACGGGCGCCGAGCGGCAGCGCGCCGCGTACCGCCGGAGGGGCCGGCTCACCGATGTGGTGGACGCCGCTCTCCTCCGCACCCGCGCTCTATGACATGATTCACCCGTTTTCACCTGCTCGTTCGCGGGTAGTCGTTCGAGTGAACGGCGTTCACTGAGGGCTTGGGGGCCACGAGGGCATGGATCCGGACGACGCGACACCGGGGGATCCGTTCGTCCATCCCGCCCTCTTCTACCGGGGCGACGAGGAGTACCTCGCCGGCACCGTCCCGTTCCTGCGCGCCGGCCTCGACGGCGGCGAGCCGGTGGCCGTCGCGGTCCCCGGACCCCGGCTCGGCGTGCTGCGCGAGGCGCTCGGCGACGCCGCCGGGGACGTCCGGTGGCTGGACATGACCGAGGCGGGCCGCAACCCCGGCCGGATCATCCCCGGGGTGCTGCGCGAGTTCGCCGACCGGCATCCCGCCGGGCGCGTGCGGATCATCGGCGAGCCGATCTGGCCCGGCCGGACCGACACCGAGTACCCCGCGTGCGCCCAGCACGAGGCGCTGATCAACCTGGCGTTCGCCGGACGCGAGGTGTCGATCCTGTGCCCCTACGACGTGGCGGGCCTGGACGCCGTCGTGATCTCCGACGCCCGCGCCACCCACCCCGTCCTCATCGACCGGGACGGCGAGCGCGCCAGCGGCGACTACGCGCCCGGCCGCGTCATCAGCTCCTACAACCGGCCGCTGCCCGAGCCGTCCGGCGCCGCGCGGATGAGCTTCGACCTGGACGCGCTGCCCCGCGTCCGCGAGTTCACCTGCCGGTGGGCGCTGCACCTCGGCCTCGACCCGGAGCCGGCGGGCGCCCTGGAGGTGGCCGTACACGAGCTGGCCGCCAACTCCTGCCTGCACGGCGGCGGGAAGGGGACGGCGCGGATCTGGTCCGAGGACGGCCAGGTCGTCTGCGAGGTCAGCGACGCCGGGACCATCACCGACCCGCTCGCGGGGCGGCGCCCGGCGGCGATGAGCCCGCTCGGCGGCCGCGGGATCCTGCTGGTCAACCACCTCGCGGACCTCGTCCGCATGCACACCGGGCCCGGCGGCACCACGGTCCGCGTGTACATGCGGGTCTGAGGCACGGTCGGCCCGCCGCGCCCGCTCAGCCCGCGACGGCTCAGCCCGCGACGGCTCGGCCCGCGCCCGCTCAGCCCGCGACGGCTCGGCCCATGCCGGCGAGCGCCTCGGCGAGCAGCACCCCGCGCCCGGTGGAGGCGGCCCATTCGGCGAGCGTCGCGCTGAGGTTCAGCGCGAGCACCCGCGCGGCGGCCTCCCGCTCCGGCGGGACGGGCCCGTACACCGCCAGGAGCGCGGCGCGGGCTAGGCCGGCGAACCCGGCGTAGGCGATCGACAGGTCCACGGCCGGATCCGCGAGGCACACGTCGCCCCAGTCGATCACCCCGGCGGCCCGTCCGTCCGGGGCGAGCAGCAGGTGCCGGACGTGCAGGTCCCCGTGGACGATCACCGCTTCGCCGTCCGGCGCGTCCCGGTGCCGCGCGTCCGCGAGGAGGTCCGTCACGGCGGCGTCGCGTTCCCAGACGCCGAGGCGGACCAGCGCGTCCAGCCGGGGGAACGTCCGCTGGGCGCGGACGGCGGGGTCCGCCCGCTTCATCGGGTCGTGCGGCAGCCCGTTTCCCGCCTGCGCGGCGAGCGACGGGGCGTGCAGCGCGCGCAGGAAGGCGCCCACCTGTTCCGCGAGGGCCGTCCGGTCCTCGTCCGCGGGCCTGACCTCGGCGAGTTCGCGGCCGGGAATGATCCGCGCGCCCCAGAACGGCCAGGGGAAATCGTCGGACGGCCTCGCGGTGAACCGCGGCACGGGGATCGGCAGCGGCAGGCTCGGGGCGATCGCGGGGAGCACCGCGATCTCGCGCTCGACGCCGGGGACGGCGATGCGCCTGCGGGGGAAGCGGAACGCCCACTGGCCGCCGACCAGGAAGACCGTGTTGTCCCATCCGATCGCGAGCGCCTCCACCGGGGCGCCCGCGAGCACGGGGAACCGGCCGCCGATCAGCGCGGCCGCCGCCTCCGCCGTCACCTCATGTTCGGGCTCCCATTCGGGAGCGGGCGGGCGGCGCGGTGGAGTCGTCACGCCGATGAACCGTACCGGGCGGCGCCGGCGGCCGCGCGCCGTCGGGGCGCTCGGCGCGGGGACGTCCGGCCAGCCGGACCGCCGCGAGGACGAGCACGCAGCCCGCGATCTGCGAGAAGCCGGGGCGCTCGCCGAGGACCGCGGCGCCGAACACGACCGCCAGGACCGGCTGCAGGAGCAGCAGCGTCCCGCCCTCCTCGGCGCGCAGCCTCGGCAGCGCGGCGCCGATGAGCATCCAGCCGCACACCTGGCCCGTCATGGCCAGGGCGGCGAGCCAGCCCAGCGCGGCCCAGCCGGGCGCCGGGTCGACGCCCTGCCACGGCGCGCCGATCACGACCGCCATGGCGCCGGCGCCGCACGTCGACAGCAGGACGGGCTGCGCCCGGTGCCGCTGCCCGCGTCCGGCGACGCGCGTGAGGAACAGGTAGCCCGCGTAGGCGGCGCCTGCGCCCACGCCGAACGCGATCCCCGCCGCCGGGTCCGTGCCCGTCCCGTGCTCGGCGACCCCGCCGGCGAGCGCGACGCCGCCGAGCATCACCGGGACGGCGAACGCGAACGGCCGCGACGGGCGCTCGCCGAACACCGCGAGCGCCAGCAGCGGCACGACCACGACCTGCACGTTCACCAGGACGGTCGCGATCCCGGCGCCGACCCGGTCGATGGACGCGCCCCACAGCACCAGGTCGGCGCCCAGCAGCAGGCCCGCCGCCACGTCGACCGCGGCGCGGCGCCGCGGCCCGGTCCGCCGCCGCTCCCACAGCGCGAGCGGCGCCAGCACCGGCAGCGCGAGCGCGCAGCGGAAGAACGCGGCCGTCCCCGACGAGACGCCGGACAGCCGGAACAGGATCGCCGAGACGGAGATGAACGCGGCCCCGGCGATCGCGAGCAGACGCGGGTCGATCCTTCGCACCCCTCCACGCTGCCGCGCCGCGATCCATTAGCACAAGCGAATGTTCTTAAGCGGAAATCGGTAGGATCGCTACCGTGACGATGCACCTGGAACGGCTCCGCGCGCTGCACGCGGTCGCGGTGCACGGATCGATCGCGGCGGCGGCCGAGGCGCTGCACGTGACGCCGTCCGGCGTCTCGCAGCAGCTGGCCAAGCTCGAACGCGAGACCGGCCACGCGCTGCTCGAACCGCAGGGGCGCGGGGTGCGCCTCACCCGCGCCGGGCACGTCCTCGCCGGGCACGCCGCACGGGTGCTCGCGCAGCTGTCGGCGGCCGCCGCCGAGCTGGACGGGCTGCGCGAGGACGTGACCGGGCCGGTGCGGCTCGGCGCGTTCGTCACCGCCGCCCGGTCGGTGCTGCCGCCCGCGCTCGCCGCGCTGCGCGAGCGGCACCCCGGCCTGTCCCCCACCCTCCAGGAGGGCGAGGCGGAGAACGTGCTGCCCGCCCTCGCGCGCGGCGACGTCGACGTCGCGATGGTGGAGAGCTGGGACACGCTCCCGACCCCGTTCCCCGCGTCGGTGTCGAACGTCCTGCTGTCCTCGGACGTCATCGACCTGGCGCTCCCGGCCGCGCATCCGCTCGCCCGGCGGCGCACCGTCGACCTGCACGAGCTGCGCGGCCTGCGGTGGGCGGGCTGGACGGCCGGCGGGACCTGCGAGAAGCAGCTCGTCCAGACGCTGCGCGAGCACAACGTCGAGCCCGAGATCGCCTGCAGCGTCGCCGACTACCCCACCCAGCTGGCGTTCGTCGCCGCCGGGCTCGCGGCGGCGCTGATCCCGCGGCTCGGCCGCGACCCCGTGCCCGCCGGCGTCCGGATGCTCGCCACCCGCCCCGTCGTGCGCCGCAAGATCTACGTGGCGTGGCGGACGGAGGCCGCGGGCCCGGCCGTCGACGCGTGCGTCGAGGCGCTGCGGGCCGCCGCCGAGCACTTCATGGAGGACCGCCTGGCGTCCTGAGCGGCGCAGGGCGGCGAGCCGTGGCCGAGACTTGACCGTGCCTTCAGGTGTAGCGGGCACCCGGCGGGAATGATCCCTGCGCCCGGAATCTCCCGATCGTTATGGGGAACGATGCGTTTTCTTGCTCGCGCGCACCAGATGCCCGTCCGGCTGGTCGTGGGCGCGTTCGTCCTGAACTCGGGCCTGTCGAAGCTCAAGGGCGACGAGGGGACGGCCGAGTACATCCACGGCACCGCCAAGACCGCCTACCCGTTCCTGGAGTCGCAGGACAAGGCCGAGTTCACCCGCAACCTCGGCGCCGCCGAGGTCGCGCTCGGCACCGCGCTGGTCACCCCGCTGGTGCCGACGGTGCTGGCGGGCGCGGCGCTGACCGCGTTCGCGGGCGGGCTGGCCGGCCTCTACCTGCGGCTTCCCGGCATGCGCGAGGGGCTGCGGCCCACCCAGCAGGGCATCCCGCTCGCCAAGGACTCCTGGCTGATCGGGATCGGCGCCACGCTGGTGCTCGAGGAGCTGAGCCGGGCGCGCGAGGAGCGCCGCGGCCGCCGGCGCCGCCACTGACGGGCGGGCGCGCCCGGGCGGCAGGGAGGCCGAACCGGCTCCGGCTCAGGTCAGCCCGCCTGATGGCCCGGTTGCAGGTCCGGCAAGGAGCGGAAGGTGAGCGGCGCGGCCTCGCCGTCCCCCGCCACCTCGATCGGGTCCAGAAGGAAACCGGTGTGGTCTCCGAGGTCGACGCGCTCCAGGACGCGTCCGACCAGGTGGCGGCGGGCCGCGGAGAGCAGCGGCACGCCTGCGGGCCCGGGACGCCAGGAGCACCGGGCGAACTTGTCGACGTCGTCGCCGGTCCGCGCGCCGAACAAGGCGGCCAGTTCCTGCTGGTCCTCGTCCTGCCCGAGGACGTGCACGGCGAGGACCGTCGCCGCCGTGGCCGTCCTGTAGGTGCGGTTGCGCCGGGACAGGCACACCAGGAACCTGAACGGGTCGATGCTCGTCTGCGTGGCGAAGCCGACCAGGCACCCGGCCCGCTCCCCCGTGCCCGGATCGGCCGCCGTCACCACGAACATCGGGTAATCGAACCCGGCGACGAACTCATCGGTGTCCACCCCGGCAGCCTATGCGGCCACGGCGGGCGGCCCCTCAGGCGCGGGAGTACAGGTAGGCGGCGGCGAGGGTCCGCCACGGGGCCCAGGGACGGGCGCGGTCGTCGGCGGACCGCACCGAGGGGACGCCGCCGAGGGCCCACTCGCGGGCCATCGCCTTGCGGATCTGCAGGTCCGCCGACGGCATCACGTCGGCGCGCCGGAAGGCGAGGACGAGGACGCCGTCGGCGGTGAAGCGGCCGATGCCCTTGATGCGGGTGAGCTCGGCGTGCGCCTCCTCGTCGCGCATGCGGGCCAGCCGCTCCGGGCTCAGCGCGCCCCGGACGATGCGCCCGGCCGCCTCGGTGAGCGTGCGGATCTTGGCCTGGGAGTAGCCGGCCTCCGCCAGCGCGCGGGGCGGGGTGTCGAGGAACTCCTCGGGGCCCGGCGTCCTGCCGCCGTACCGGTCGCGGAGCCGCCCGATGATCGCGAGGGCCGCGGCGTTGGAGATGTGCTGGTCGGTGACCTGCCGGAGCAGCGCCGTCCACAGGTCCGCGCCCCAACCGTCGAACACCTCGGCCGGGTCGAGCCCGGGATCGCGCGCCACCAGGCGGCGCAGGACGGGGTCGCGGGCGCCGAGCAGCGCGCGGCCCTCGTCCCAGTCGCGGTCAGCGGGCACGGTCACCCCGCGGCGCGGCGACGGCGGCGGTGCTCGCGGACGCGGTGGCGGACGCCGCAGATCTCGGCGGCGCACCAGACGCGCCGGCCGGTCGGGTCCAGGAACAGCATCCCGCAGTCGCGGGCGGGGCAGGCGCCCAGCATCCCGGCCTCGGGGCCGGTGAGGTGCTGGGCCGCCTGGCGGGCGACGCGGCCGAGCGCCGCCCGGGTGGTCGCCGGCGGACGGGTCCGCGGTCCGGACGGCCCGTCGCGCAGTTCGAGGGGCTCGTCGGCGCGGAGGTGCTCGTTGACGCGGGCGACGTCGCCGGGCGGCCAGGCGTTCCCCCGCAGGGCGGCGAGCGCCAGGCCGCGCAGGGACTCGCGCAGCTCGCGCGCCCGGACGAGGTCGTCCTCATCCGGCGCGCGCTCCGGGAGGAGGCCTTCGGCGTCCAGCCACTCGCGGAGCCGCGCCGTGTCGCGGAGGCGTTCCACCGGCGTCTCGCCGTAGGCGTCGCCGACGGTGGCGACGAGGTCGAGCCACGTCGCCCCGGTGTCGAAGCGCAGCCGTTGGATGCGCGTGCCCGCGGGCGCCACCGTCCCATGATACGCCTTGACGTGTTACGTGCCATGCCCGATCCATCCCCGCCGCTCGGCGAGCACGCCGCCCTGGAAGCGGCTGGTGGCGTCCATCATCCGCAGGAGCTCGGAGACCCGGCGCCGTACCGTGCGGACCGAGATGCCCAGGCGCCGCGCCACGAGCTCGTCCTTGGCCCCTTCGCCCAGCAGCGTGAGCATGGCGCGGTCCGTGGCGGCGAGCCGGAGCGGATCCCCGTCCGGACGCTCCTGGTCCCCGTCCAGGAGGTGGTCGATGCCGCTCGCCTGCGACCAGCAGGCCTGGAAGAGCGCGTCGAGCGCCTCGACCAGCCCGCGGCCCCGGACGATCAGGGTCGCGTGGCCGCTCGGGCCGGTGCCTCCCTCGGTGAGGACGACCGCCTGCCGGTCCAGGAGCAGCAGGTCGACGGGCGGTTCCGGCAGCATCCGGACCTGGCCGCCCTCGTTCAGCCGGGGCCGCACCGTGTCGCGCAGCCGGTCGTCGGTGAAGAAGCCGCTGGGATAGACCAGGCGGAGCCGGACCCCGCGGCGCAGGGCGGCGAGCTCCGCCGGCTCGTGGTCGAGGTGCGTCCGGCCCGGCGCGCCCGGGCCGCCGGCCGGGGTGATCCTCGCGACCTCCCGGCGGGCCGCGCCGAGCAGCTCGGTGACCTGCAGCCGGGCGGCCTCCGGGTCGCCGATCCGGTCCACGGTGGGGGCGAGCCCGACCGAGCCGAGCACGGGATGGCGTTCCAGGAGCCCCGCCAGCTCGCCGTAGAGCGCGGTGATGCTGCTGCGCTTGCGCGCGTACTCGGCGTCCACCTGGGCGCGCAGCCGGTCGGCGGCGACCATCGGGCCGTTCGGCGTCGGGCGCAGTTTGCCGACCTGCTCGGTGCAGACGAGTCCGGCGCGGATGAGCCGCGCGATGCTGTCGCCGACCTGGCGGGAAGGAAGCCCGAGCGCCTTCGCGATCTGTTCCGCCGTGCAATCGAAACGGTGGACGATGTGCCCGTAGACGATATTGTCCGCTTCCTCCAGACCGAGCATATCCAGCATGTGAGAGAACACCCCTGGTCGCGAAGTCCGGCCCGCGCTCCCCTGGCCGGGCACCCAGGTCTTCGTAGCACCCGAGAGGAGAGATAAACGCACGAGACCCGGGCGCCCGGAGTATTCCCACGTAATCGAGGGGGTTTTCGAACCTCGAAATAGCGGACCAGCGAACGTCCCTCCTAAACGGCCGCTCTGGATCGTTCCTTTTGGGACGTCCCCGTTAACGCGCGGTCACGCCGGCGGCGCCCTCCGGAACCGGCCGCTCTCCCGCCGGCGCGCCTAGGCGATCTCGGAGTCCTCCGGCGGCCGGCCGGCCAGCCGCGCGTCGAGGTAGGCGCGGTAGGCGTCCCCGTCATAGTGGCCGTGATCGGAGAGGCAGAACACCAGCGGCCGTCCGGCGTTCTCGGGCCTGCCCGCCATCTCGCACGCGGCGTGCACGGCGTAGGCCGCCTCGGCCGAGGGCAGGTGCCCCTCGGTGCGCAGGAGCAGCCGGGCACTGTCGAAGACGGGCTTCTCGTCGTAGGCCTCCGGCCGGACCATCTCCCGCGCCCGCAGCTCGCTGAACAGCTTGGGCGCGGCGTGGTAGCGCATTCCCTCCGCCTGGATCGGAGCGCCCGCGTAGCCGCTGCCGAGCGTGTACATCTTCGCCTGCGAGCCGTGGCCCGCGCGGTCGCGCGCGTCGTAGCGGTACGCGCCGCGCGTCAGCACGGGGTACGAGCTCGACTCGACCGGCACGATGGCGGCCTCGCCGCCGCCCGCGAGGAACGGCAGGCCGAGCCCGCCGACGTTCTTGCCGCCGCCCAGGTAGCCGATCAGGACCGGGTCGCCGTCCTCGCCCAGACCGGTGAGCTGCTCGCGCGCCTCCGCGCCGATCACCGTGGAGTGCAGGATCGCGAACGGTTCGCTGCCGCCCAGGATCCAGCGCCCGCCCTCGGTCTCCCCCGCGCGCTTCATCGCCTCGCTCATCACGTCGCTGAGCGCGGTGCCGCGCCCGCCGCCCGGCGCCGACTCCGCGCCGCGCAGGACCTCGGCGCCGAGCAGCTCCATCACCGCGCGGCGCCCGGGCTTGCGGTCGAAGCTGCCCGGCACCATGTGCACGACGCACCGCAGGCCGAAGCGGGCGGCCGCGGCGGCCACCGCCGTCCCCCACTGCCCGGCGGCCGAGCTCGTCACCAGCGTGCGGACGCCGGCCTCGGCGTAGTAGTACGCCTGGGCCAGGGCCGTGAGGTACTTGTGCGAGCCCGCCACGTTGCCGGCCTCGTACTTCATGTAGAGCCGGGCCTCGGTGCCGAGGGCCGCCTCGAGCCGGCGGAGCCGGACGAGCGGCGTCGGGCGCCACTCCCGGTAGGCCTCCAGCACCGGCCCGGGGATCTCCACCCAGGGCCGCAGCGGCATGTTCTGCCGGACCAGCGCCTTCGGGACGGCCGCCGACAGCCCGCCGCCCCCGGCCGGGGACGGATCCGCCGCCCGCTCCGGGGGCAGCTCGATGCCGCGCTCGGCCAGGACGTTGTACCAGTGCGTGGGAACCTCGACGCCGCCGGTCACCGGTAACCCCCCTGGTAGAACGCGAGCGGTTCCTTGTCGTCGCACAGCCGGCCCGCCGACAGCACGCGGCCGAGCAGGATGCGGTGGTCGCCGGCGGTCACGGCGCCGTCCAGCTCGCAGTCGACGTAGGCGAGGGCGTCGTGCAGGATCGGCGCGCCGGTGGTGGCCGAGGCCACCTGGACCCCGCTGAAGCGGTCGCAGCCCGACGCGCAGAACCGGTCGGACAGCTCCTTCTGGTGGCGGCCGAGGATGTTCACCGCGAACGCCCCCGCCCGCTCGATCCGGGTCGCCGTCGCCGAGCCCAGATCCGCGCAGAACAGCACGATCGGCGGGCTCAGGGAGACGCTGGTGAAGGAGTTCACGGTGAACCCGGCGAAGCCGTCGCCGGTCGCGGCGGTCACCACGGTCACCCCGGTCACGAACGAGCCGAACACGTCCCGCAGATATCGCTCGCTCACCTCCTTGTTCTTCTCCGCGTACCTGTTCTCGATGATCTCCGCGGCCACCTTTGACCGTCCCTTCGATCGGCGGTGAATTGCTGAACGAGTCCTGAGGCGAACGGACTCTGAATCGAACGCGCGCGCATCCGGTAGCGCGCCGCATTTCCTCAGTGTCGGCCGGGGACGCACACGCAACACCGGATGTCAGGTTGATGTCAGCACCGCTCTGGCATGAACCTGTCGCCGCGCGTCGGGACGGCCCGCACGGCTATTTCCTGAGAATCGACCGACTGAATCGACCGATCAGGAGCAATCGTGATCGAGGATCCGACACGGACCGCGCCCCGGGACGCGGGGGGCGTGCACGCCTCCGTGATGGACTGCATCCAGGTGAACCTGGGCGTGCTCGCCGACCGGTTCCACGGGACGGACACCCATCTGCGGCTCGGCGCGCCGCTCCGGTTCGACGTCCGTCCGCTGGACCCGTCGCCCGGCGCGCTGCCCACGGTCGAGCCGGAACTCGACGAGCGCGTCGCGTCGGCCGCCCGCCTGCTCGGGCTCGCGACGAGCGAGCGGGACGCCGGCGACCTCACCGGCGGCCCGCTCTACGCGGTGGCCGACGCGTACGCCCTGCCGTGGGGGCCGTACTTCGAGCGGCAGCACATGGAGCACAGCTTCCTCGTCCTGGACGAGGAGGACCCGGACCGCGCCACGGTCGTCGACGCCTACCACAACGACACCGAGTGGGGGCCCGCCCGGCCGGGCTGGCACTCCTACCCGCGCGACGAGCTGGAGGCGCACCTCGCCGGCGCCGGGCTGCGGCTCTTCGACGTCGAGCCGTGCACCCCCGGCGACCCGCCGGGCCCGGAGGCCAACCGGGACCACCTCACCGCGGCCGAGACGGACGCAGCGCGCGACCGGTACGTGGCGGCGTACCGCGAGCACCCCGACCCGAAGGCCGCGGTCGAGCGGCTGACGCTCGAAACGTGGCTGCTGGCGCGCGACCGGGCGCTGCACGCCGCCTGGCAGTGCGCCGACCCCCAGGCGAAGGCGGCCGACCGGGCGCGCGACCACGCCCGGGCATGGGCCGGCTTCGCCGAGCAGGTGTACGTGGGACTGCGCAGGGTGCGCCGCGACCGTCCGGCCCCCGACCTGTACGGCCCGCTGGCCGGCCTGCTGGCCGAGGACGCCGAGCTGGCGGAGCGCTCCGCCGCCTGAACCGGCCCGCCCCCGAAACGGCCCCGTTCCCCCGACGACGAGGAGGCCCGATGCCCACCGTCCATGACGAAGTGATCGACACCGCCGCGGAGGTGCTCGCGGTCGACCGGCGCAGCCTGGTCGCCGCCGACCCGCTGACCGAGCTGCCCACCTTCAGCTCCTTCCGCGTGGTCGACATCGTCGAGCGGCTCGAGGAGAGGCTCGGCGTGGAGATCGACCCCGCCGACCTGCGCCCGGAGAACCTGCACCACCTCGACGCCCTGTGCGAGCTGTTCGCCCGCTCGGCGTCCGGCGCGAAGGCGGTGTGAGCGATGAGCGACCTGCTGCACCACCTGCTGGACGAGGCCGCGGAGCGCGACGGCGGCGCCGCCGCGGTCACCCAGGCCGACACCACGCTGACCTACGCCGGACTGCGGGACGCCGCCCGCCGCGCCGCCGCCGGGCTGTCCGAGAGGGGCCTGCGGCGCGGCGACCGGATGGTGGTCACCGCGATGCCCGACGCGCGGCTCGCGGCGCTGCTGTACGGCGCCGCCCGCATCGGCGTCGTCTTCTCCGTCGTGCACGAGCAGGTGCGCGGGTACGTCCTGCGGCACATCCTGGGCGACTGCGAGCCGGCGCTGCTCGTCGCCGACGACCCCGAGGCCGCCGGGACCGCCGCCGAATGCGGGGTCGCCGTCGCGGGGCTCGCCGACGCCCTCCCTGGGCCGGGCGCGCACGGACCGGTGACCGAGGACGAGCCGCTGGCCAACGACCCGGCGTGCCTCATCTACACCTCCGGCACGACCGCGCTTCCCAAGGCCGTCGTCTCCACCCACGCGCAGATGGTCTTCGCCGCCCGCGCGATCCAGGACCGGCTGCGCTACCGCGCCGACGACACCGTGTACTGCCCGCTGCCGCTCTCCTTCGACTACGGGCTCTACCAGCTCTTCCTCGGCGCGATCGGCGGGTCCCACGTCTGGCTGGGCAGCGCCGCCGAGGCGGGCCCGAGCCTGCTGGCGAACCTGCTGCACAGCCGCGCCACCGTGCTGCCCGCCGTGCCGCCGGTCGCCGACGGCCTGCTGCGGATGCTGCGCCGCGGCGCCGACCGGCTCCCGCCGCTGCGGCTGATGACCAACACCGGCGCCGCGATGCCCCGGCGCGTCCTGGACGGGCTGCGCGAGCTGCTGCCGGACCTGCGCGTCCAGCTGATGTTCGGGCTCACCGAGTGCAAGCGCGTCTCGATCATGGAGCCGGACGAGGACCTGCGCCGCCCCGGCGCGCTGGGCCGCCCGCTCGCCGGCACCGAGGCGTTCACCGTCGACGAGCACGGCCACAGGCTGCCGCCCGGCGAGACGGGCGAGCTGGTCGTCCGCGGGCCGCACGTGATGGCCGGCTACTGGCGGCGCCCCGAGCTGAACGAGCAGCGCTTCCCGCGCCGCGAGGGGCTCTTCCCCGAGCTGCGGACCGGCGACTACGGGGTGGTCGACGAGGACGGCTACCTGCACTTCCGGGGCCGCCGCGACGACGTCTACAAGCAGCAGGGGTTCCGGGTGAGCGCGGTCGAGGTCGAGGCCGCGGCCCGGCGGCTGCCCGGCGTGGACGGCGCCGCCGTCCTGCCCCCGGAGGGCGAGCGCGCCGAGGCCGTGCTGTTCGTCACCGGCGGCGCCGAACCCGCGGAGGTCCAGCGGCGGCTGCGCGACGACCTGGAGACCTTCAAGGTCCCGCAGCGCTGCCACGCGGTGGACGAGCTGCCGGTGAACGCCAACGGCAAGACCGACAAGAAGGCCCTGCGGGCCCGGCTGGAGGAGGGCGTCCATGCCTGAGCCGCCCATCGACCGGATCGCGGCGGAGGGGACCCCGGCCTACGTCTACGACCTGGCCGAGCTCGACGCCGCGCACGCGCAGCTCACCTCGTTCCTGCCGCAGCCGAGCGACCTGTACTACTCGCTGAAGGCCAACCCGCATCCGGCGATCGTCCGGCGCCTGCACGCGCTCGGCTGCGAGGCCGAGGTGACCTCCGAGGGCGAGCTCGCCTCCGCCGCGGAGGCCGGCGTCCCGCCCGACCGGATCCTGTACACCGGGCCCGGGAAGCGGGACCTGGACGTCCACCGGGCCTTGGACGCCGGCGTGCGGCGGTTCTCCGTCGACTCCGCCGAGGCCATGAGGCAGCTCGACGACATCGCCCGGAGCCGGGACGTGCGGGTGCGCGCGCTGCTGCGGGTCAACCCCGAGCAGCCGATCCCCGGCGTGGGGCTGGCGATGACCGGGGCGCCGTCGCAGTTCGGCGCCGACCTGCGCTGGATCGAGGCCGAGCCCGAGCGCTTCAGCGGCCACGGCGCCGTGGACGTCGAGGGCGTGCACCTCTACCTCGCCACCAACCTCGCCGACGAGGACACCCTCGCCGACCAGTTCGCGGTGGCGGTGGACGCCGCCGCCCGCGTCCAGCGGCGGCTCGGTTTCCCGCTCCGCACCCTGGACCTCGGCGGCGGGTTCGGCGCCCCCTACGCCCGCGAGGGCGCCCTGCCCGACTTCCCGGGCTTGGCGGCGCGGCTCAAGGAGCTGCTCGCCGGTGCCTTCCCCGGCTGGCAGGAGGGGCGGCCTCGCGTCGCGTTCGAGTCGGGCCGGTACCTGACCGCCACCTGCGGGCGCCTGATCACCCGGGTGCTGGACGTCAAGGAGTCGCAGGGCCGCCGGATCGTGGTGTGCGAGTCCGGCATCAACCACCTGGGCGGCATGGCCGGCCTGCGCCGCGTGCCGCCGATCCTGCCCGACCTCACCACCCCCGACGGCGCCGCCGAGCCGGACGGGCCCGGAGGGCCGGAGGAGGTGAGCGAGGCCATGGTCAGCGGCCCCCTCTGCACGCCCCTGGACACCTGGACGCGGCGCGGCGAGGCGCCGGCCGAGCTGAGCCGCGGCGACGTGGCCGTGGTGCCGAACGCCGGCGCCTACGGGCTGTCGGCCAGCCTCGCGCTGTTCCTCGGCCACCCGCTGCCCGACGAGGTCGTCGTCGACGGCACCGACGTGCTCGAACGCGGCCGCCTGGAGATCCGCCGCACCACCGACCCGATCACCCCGACACCGAGGAGGTAGTCATGGAAGACCAGTTCGCCACCCTGCTGCGCCCGTACCTGCGGTTCCTGCCCGAAGGCGAGGAGGTCCGGCCCGACGCGCGGCTGCGCGACCTCGGCCTGGACTCGATGCAGGCCATCGAGCTGCTGTTCGACATCGAGGACAGCTACCAGGTGACGCTGCCGGACGAGCGCCTGAACGACCGGACCTTCGAGACCGCCGACAGCCTCTGGCGGGCGGTCGACGAGGAGCGCGACTCGGGAGGGCGGTCATGAGCGTCACCGGCGCGCCGGACGTGCGGCGGCTGCTGCCGGACGTCCTGGAGGTCGCGCGCGAGCACGCCGCCGAGACCGACGAGGAGGCGCGGTTCCCCACCGAGGCCCTGGACGCCCTGCGCCGCAGCGGGCTGCTGGGCCTGCTCGTCCCGGCGGAGTACGGCGGCCTCGGCGGGACCGTCCGGGAGATGCTGGAGATCAGCGACCGGCTGTCCCGCGAGTGCATGTCCGTCGGGATGATCTTCGCGATGCACTGCCAGCAGGTCGCCACGGTCGTCGAGTACGCGGGCGAGGAGCTGCGCGCGTCGCTGCTGCCGCGGATCGCGCGCGGCGAGGCGTACATCGCGTCGGTGACCACCGAGCCCGGCAAGGGCGGCCACCTGCTGACCTCCCAGTCGCCGCTGGCCGGTGACGGCGAGTGGCTGCACCTGGACCGGATGGCGCCCGTGGTGACCGGCGGCGCGCACGCCGACGGGTTCCTGATCACCATGCTGGCTCCGGACGCGGACTCGCCCGGCCGGGTGTCGCTGGTCTACGCCGACCGCGACCAGCTCGACCTCGAGCAGGTCGGCGGCTGGAACCCGCTCGGCATGCGCGCCACGCACAGCGTCCCGATGAAGATCGTCGGAGACGTCCCGGCGGCGCAGGTCGTCGGCCGGCACGGCGAGTTCCGCGAGATGAGCACGCGCGTGTTCGCGCCGCTGGCGCACCTCGGCTGGGCGACCTGCTGGCTGGGCGCCGCCGCCGGGGCGCTGAGCCGGACGCTGCGGATGTTCCGCGAGCCGGACGAGCGCAAGAAGCGCGACCTGCGGTCGGAGCTGCTGCTCACCCGGCTGTCGAGGATCCGCCAGCGGCTCGACACCGTGCACGCGCTCATCGAGCACGGCCTCGTCCGGTACACGAGCCAGGCCGAGGGCGCGGACCTGTCGGCGCCCTCAATGCAGCTGCTGCTCAACGCGGTAAAGCTCACCGCGTCCGAGCAGTGCCTCGCGGCCGTGGACGAGCTGGTCGAGCTGACCGGCATCCGGCACGGCTACCTGCGCGGCTCGAAGCTCGCGCTGGAGCGGACGCTGCGCGACCTGCGCTCCGCCTCGCTCAACTACGCCAACGACCGGCTGCACCAGGCCGACGGGGCGCTGACCCTGATGGACGCGGAGGTGCGCTTTGCCTGACGCCACCGCCGTTCCCGACGCCACCGCCGTTCCCGACGCCACCGCCGTTCCCGACGCCACCGCGCTGTGGAGGAAGCTCGGCGACGAGGGCGCGCTGCGGGACCTGTACGAGGGGCCCGGCACCGACCCGGGGCTCGGGCTCGACCCGTTCGCGCTGCGCGACCTGCTCGCGTCGCTGGACGCCGGGCACGGTCTCGGCACCACGCTCGGCGTCTGCGTGCAGGCCGCCAGCGCGCTCCCGATCCTGCTCGGACGGCGCGACCGGGACGGCGGGACCGTCGCGCGCGTCGCCGAGCAGGCCGTGGCGGGCCGCGCGGTGGTGGCGTTCGCCGCCACCGACGCGGGCGCCGCGGGGTCCGACCTCACGGCCCTGACCACGCGGGTGGAGCTGGACGGCGACGAGGTGCGGCTGGACGGCGGCAAGCGGTGGATCGTCAACGCCACCACCGCCGACCACGCGCTCGTCCTCGCCCGGCACCGTCCCGGCGACCACTTCACCAGCTTCACCCTGCTGCTGGTCCCGGCCGGCCGCGACGGCGTCGGCCGGGCCGCGGCCCCGACCCGCTTCTTCGCGGGGTCGGGGCTCGGCGAGCTGACGTTCGACGGCGTGCGGCTGGACCGCTCGCACGTGATCGGGCGCCCCGGCCAGGGCCTGGCCGAGTTCGCCCGGCGGATGGCGTCCGAGCGGCTCGCCAGCGCCCTGTGGGCGTCGGCGCTGTGCCGCCGCGTCCTGTCGGACCTGCACGAACGGCTCACCGCGCGGACGATGCGGGACCGTCCCCTCTGGGAGATCGGCTCGGTGCGGCAGCGGTTCGCCCGCGCGCTGCTGGAGCAGCGCCGCCTGGACGCGCTCTGCGAGAGCGCCTGCCGGCGGGGCCGTCCGACGCCGGCGCAGGCCATGCTGCTGAAGGCGGCCGGGGGCGAGACGGTCCGGCTGGTGCTGGACGAGGCCGCGCAGCTGCACGGCGCCGACGGCTTCGCGGTCGGCGGCCTCCAGGAGCTGCGGGCCGAGGCGGCCATGTTCGGCATCGCGGGCGGGACGACGGAGACGATGCTCGAAGGCGTCGCCGACCACGCACCCGAACTCCTGGAGCAGGCGTCATGAGCGGCCCGGCCGCGAGCGGCGCCGTTCCGAACGGCGCCGTCGTCGACATCGCCGAGGGGGTGGCGATCGCGTTCGCGCGCGTCGCCGACGTCCTGCCGGACGGTCCGGCCGACGAGCACCGCGCTGGCCGCGTGCTGCTGGACGGCCTGCTGGCCCGTTCGGCGGGCCCCGAGCTGGCGGGCGCGCGGGTCGCGAAGGGGGACAACGGCCGGCCGTACCTGCCCGCCCACCCGCGCATCGGGGTGAGCGTGTCGCACAGCGGCGGGTACGTGGCCGCGGGCGTCGGCCTCGGCCGCCGGGTCGGGGTCGACACCGAGGTCCCCGCTCCCGTCTCCCCCGGCCTGCGGGAACGCTGCTGCTCGCGCACCGCGCTCGGCGCGCTCCGCCGGCTCCCGCCGGAGCGGGGGCGGCGCGAGTTCGTCCGGATCTGGACGGTCCAGGAGGCGTGCGTGAAGGGCGCGGGCCTGGGGCTGGCCGGTGCTCCGTGGCGGATCCCCGTCGAGGTCGGGCAGCACCGCGGGCACTGGAACGGCTTCACCTGGCGCAGCCTCCCCGACCGCTTCCCCGTCCCGGTGTCCTGCGCGTACTCGACGGAAGGAATGCCATGAGCGACGGACTCAGCTGCTACACCGGCAATCTCGTCGCCTATCTCGAACGGCACGAGACCGACCCGGCCGGCCGGGTGGCCCGCTCCATCCGCGTGGCCGTCCGCACCGACCTGCCCGACGGATCGCTCGCCATCTCGCACCACGCCATGCCGCTGCACCGGCTGCCGGACGGCGGTGAGCTGCGGTACCGCTCGGCGCGCGACCGCGACGCGACGCTCCACGGGATCAGGGCGGAGCTGGACGCGCAGGGGCAGGTCCTCGTGGTCGCCGACAGCTCGCTGCTGCCGTGGTCGCCCGGCGCCGACACGGGCGCGCCGCACTACCTGCTGGTCACCGGCTTCGACGACGGCGGCTGGCACGTCGTCGACCGGTTCTCCGCCCTGCTGCCCGGCGGCGGCGAGCAGAGACCGTTCGACGGCCGGCTGGGCGAGGAGGAGTTCGCCGGGCTGCTGCGGCCCCGCGACCCGCTCCCGCCGGAGCAGCGGCGGCGCAACGAGCACGCGTTCGGGTTCCCGGTGCCGGTTCCGCCGGACGGCGACCACCAATGGCTCGCCCGCGTCACCGGCGAGTCCGGGGACGGCGCCGTCCTGCCCGGGCGGTGGATCACCGATCCGGCGCGGGCGCTCGACCGGCTCGCCGAGCACTTCGCCTCCGGGCCGGACAGCGGGCGGCTGCTGGAGGACGTCTGGGCCGTGGCCCGCCACCACACCTTCCGCTACGAGCGGCTGCGGGACCGGCTCGACGGCGCGGACGAGGCGTACAGCGCCTGGAACGAGCTGCCGAGGGCCGTCCGCTTCGCCCACGAGTCCGCGCAGCGGGGCCGCGCCCGCCCGTCGCTGATCGCGACCGCGTTCGGCCGGTTGAGCCGCATCGAGGACGACCTGCGCGAGCCGCTGGCCGCGCGGGGCTACGGAGTGGAGATGGAAGGAGCGAAGACATGACCGAGCGGACCCTGTACGAGTGGTTCGCGGACGCGGCGTCCCGGTATCCGGAGGAGACGGCGCTCGAGGCGGGCGGCGAGACGCTGACCTACCGCGAGCTCGGCGAGGCGGCCGAGCGGGTGGCGGCGGCACTGGCCGCGGCGAGCGGACCCCGCCCGAGGCGCGTGGGCCTCGCCGCCGAACGGATCCCGCTGACCTATGCCGGTTACCTCGCCGCACTGCGGCTCGGGGCGACGGTCGTCCCGCTCAACCCCGTCTTCCCCCCGGAGCGCAACGAGACGATCGCCCGGTCGGCGGGCGTCGACGCCGTGATCACGGGAGAGGAGCCGTCCGGGCCGCTGCGCGAAGGGCCGTGGGCCATCGTGCGCGGCGACGCGGTCCGGGACGCAGGCGGCGGGGCACCGCCCGTGGCGGGCGATCCCGAACCGGTGGCCTACATCCTGTTCACCTCGGGTTCCACTGGCGCGCCGAAGGGGGTGCCGATCGAGCACCGCAACGTCTCCCCCTACCTGGCGTACAACATCGAGCGGTACGAGGCCGGGCCGGGCTGCCGCTTCTCGCAGACCTTCGACCTGACCTTCGACCCGTCCGTGTTCGACATGTTCGTGGCCTGGGGTTCGGGGTCCGCGCTGGTCGTGCCGGCCAAGGACGAGGTGGGCGACCCGGCGGGCTTCGTGCGCGACCGGGGCGTCACGCACTGGTTCTCGGTGCCGTCGGTGGTCTCGCTGGCCCGGCGGATGCGCCGCCTCCCGCCCGGGAGCATGCCGGACCTGCGCTGGAGCCTCTTCGCCGGCGAGCAGCTCACGACCCGGCAGGCCGCCGCGTGGCGCGAGGCCGCGCCCGCGAGCACGCTCGAGAACCTCTACGGCCCGACCGAGCTGACGATCACCTGCACCGGCCACCGGCTCCCGCCGGACCCGGCCGCCTGGCCCGCGACCCGGAACGGGACCGTGCCGATCGGCGAGGTGTACCCGTCGCTGGAGTCGGTGATCCTGGACGAGGACGGGCGGCCCGCCGAGGAGGGCGAGCTCTGCGTCCGTGGCGCTCAGCGCTTCCCCGGCTACTTCGATCCCGCCGACGACGCCGGCCGGTTCGTCTCGTACGAGCCCGGCGGCGGCCCGGGCGTGCCCTACGACGGCTCCGAGCCCCTCACCGACCGGCACTGGTACCGGACGGGCGACCGGGTGGAGCGGGGACCGGACGGCGGGCTGGTGCACCTCGGCCGCCTCGACGGCCAGGTCAAGATCCACGGTTACCGGGTCGAGCTCGGCGAGATCGAGGCGGTCCTGCGCGGGCACCGCGCCGTCGAGGACGCGGTGGCGCTCGTCGCCGGCGAGGGCGACGCCGCCGATCTGCGCGTCGCCTACACCGGCGACGAGGTCCCGGCGCGGGAGCTGAGGGAGCACGCCGGGCGGAGTCTGCCCTGGTACATGGTGCCGCGGGCGTTCACCCGGATGCACGGGTTCCCGCTCACTCCGAACGGCAAGGTCGACCGCCGCCGGATCGAGGCGCTCGCGGGCGCATGACTCGGGCCGTCCGGGCAAGTCTCTATGTAACGGCATGACCTGTTACGAGGAGGAGCAGTGACCGCCAAGATCCGATCCGCGGCCGGCCTCGCGCTCCCGGTCGTCTTCGTGCTGATCTGGAGCAGCGGCTACCTGGTCGGCTCGATCGGCGCCCACGCGGGGCCGCCGCTGGGCCTGCTGGCGTGGCGGTTCGTCATCGCCTTCGCCGTGCTCGCGGCGATCTCGCTGGCGACCCGGGCGCCCTGGCCGTCCGGACCGCGCACCTACCTGCATCTGCTGGCGATCGGGATCCTGCTGCAGACCGTCCAGTTCGCCACCCTCTACCTGGCGCTCGGCATGGGCGTCCCCGCGGGGCTGTCGTCCCTGATCCTCAGCGCGTGCCCGCTGGTGGTCGGCGCCGCCGCCGTCCCGCTCTTCGGCGAGCGGCTGGCCGGGGCGCAATGGCTCGGGCTGGCGCTCGGCCTCGCCGGGGTCGGCGTCTCGCTCGCCGAGAAGCTCGCGGGGGGCGGGAAGCTGGCCGGGTACGCGCTCGTCGCGCTGGCGCTCGCCGGCTTCGCGGCGGGCACGCTCTACCAGAAGGCCGCCGGCCTGAAGGTGGACCTGCGCACCGGTACCACCGTCCAGCTGTTCGGCGCGATGGTGACGACCATCCCGCTCGCCCTGCTGCACGGCGGGATGCGCCTCCCGCTGACGTTCCCCGCGGTCGGCTCGCTGGTCTGGCTCGCGACGGTGAACTCGATCGGCAGCTTCACCCTCCTGTTCGTCCTGCTGCGGATGCGCGGCGGCGGCGCCGCGACCAGCCTGCTCTACCTGGTCCCGCCGGTGACGGCGCTGCTCGGCGTCCCGATCCTCGGGCAGAGCGTCGGGTGGAGCGTCTTCGCCGGGATGGCGGTGTCGGGCGCCGGCGTCGTGCTGGTGCTGCGCGGCGGACGCCGTACCGAGGAGGAACGCACAACAGACGAAGAGGACGCGGCGCGCACCGCGGAGCCGGCCCGGAGCCGGGCCCGCGACGTCCCCGTCCGCGACTACGCCAGGAGCGCGAACCGATGACCGATGACATCCTGCGCCGCGCCCGCGAGGCGCAGCGCGCCGCACCGCCGGTCGGCGACGAGGCCTACCCCTCGTTCGTCCGGGCGGCCCGCAAGCGCATGGCGGCGCACTGGCCCGACCTCACCGGCGCCGGCGACCGCGACGTCGAGCGGGCCCGCGAGAAGGGCCTCCCGGAGGCCATGCTCGACCGGCTGCGGCTGGCGGACCGCCACCGCGACGCCCTGGACGCCGCCTTCGACCGAATCGAACGGGACCTCCCACGCAACGCGCGGACCGGCGAGAGCGTCCAGGGCATGGGAGAGGTGCGCGCGCAGCGCGTGCTGCGCCCGCTGGGCGTGATCCTCATGGTCTTCGAGGCGCGCGCCGAGATCACCCTGCGCAGCGCCGTCATGTGCGCCGCGACCGGCAACGCCGTGCTGCTGCGCGGCGGCTCGGAGGTCGCCGAGACCAACGCGGCGGTCGGCGGCGTGCTGCGCGCCGCGCTCGCCGACGCCGGCCTCCCCGAAGGGCTCGTGACGATCCTGGACAGCGGCGACCGCAGGCAGCTGCGCGCGCTGCTCAAGCGGGACGACGCGATCGACGTGATCATCCCGCGCGGAGGCCCGAGCCTGATCGAGACCTGCCGGACCGCGTCCCGCATCCCGATGATCACCGGTGGCGGCGGGGCCAACCACCTGTACGCGCACCGCACCGCCGACCCGCGCACGGCCGCCGTCCTCACCCTGGACGGCAAGCTGCCCGACCCGGCGGCCTGCACCGCGCTGGAGACCGTGCTGGTGGACGAGGAGCTGGCCGACGCCTACCTGGCGGCCCTCGCCGAGGCGGCGCGGGCCCCCGACGCCGGTGGGCTCGTGCTGCGCGTCACCGAGGAACTGGCGGCGCGCGTCCCCGCAGGGCTCGCCGGCCGCCTCGACCCGGCCCGGCTCGGGCCGCACGACGACGGCCGCGAGTACCTCGACCAGACGCTGGCGGTCCGCACGGTCTCCGGCCCGCAGGACGCGATCGCGCACATCGGCCGCCACGGGTCGGGGCACACCGAAGGCGTGCTCACCACCGACGACGCGGTCGCCGAGGAGTTCTGCCGCCGGGTGGACGCGGCGGCCGTCGTGGTGAACGGGTCGCTGCGCCTCAACGACGCGCCCGCGATGGGCCTGGGCGCCGCCCTCGCCATCAGCACCGGCAGGCTGCACGCCCGCGGCCCGGTGACGCTCGACCGCCTCTACACCCGTTCCTGGATCATCGACGGGGCGGGCACGCCCCGCTTCCGTACCGCGGCCTGAACCCGAAGGAGGACACACCATGACCGCCAACGACCGGACCGCGCCCTCGTCCGGCGAGGTCGCCACGGCCGTCAAGCGGATGCTGATCGCCGAGTCGCGGCTCAGCATGGACCCGGCCGAGCTGGCCGGCGACGAGCCGCTCAAGGGCGACGTGCTCAACGTCAGCTCGCTCGGCTTCGTCGGCATGTTCGTCCGGCTGGAGGACGAGCTCGACGTCGAGCTGCCCGACGACCTGTTCAACGGCCGCACCTTCACCACCGTCGACGACATGGTCGAGGTCGTCGCGGCGGCCGCGGGGCGGTGACCGCCGTGCTGACCTGCCGCATCGACTACACCATCGACCCCCGCAAGGCGGGCGAGTTCGCCCGCTACGCCGCCGCCTGGCCGCCGATCATCGAGCGCTGCGGCGGCCGGCTGGTCGGGTACTTCCTGCCGGGCGACGGCCCGAACAACCAGGCGATGGCGCTGCTGGACTTCGCGTCGCTCGCCGAGTACGAGGCGTTCCGCGGCCGGCTCGCGGCCGACGAGGACGCCAAGGCGACCAAGGCCGAGGCCGACGCCAACGGATGCGTGCTCGTGGAGTCCCGGACCTTCTTCCGGAGGGCCTGAGGACCATGGACGCCCTGCACGCGTGGGCCTGGCGTCCGGACGGCCCGGCGCCCGCCACGGCGGACGGCCCGCTGTCCGGGTTCGTGCTGGGCGTCAAGGACGTCATCGACGTCGCGGGCATGCCCACCCGGTGCGGATCGCCGCTCACCGCCCCCGATCCGGCCGCGGCGGACGCGCCGGCCGTCGCGCGGCTGCGCGCCGCCGGGGCCGTGATCGCGGGCAAGACGCGGTGCACCGAGTGGGCGCTGAACGACCCCGCGCCGACGATCAGCCCCTTCGACGCGGACCGCACGCCGGGCGGGTCGAGCGCGGGTTCGGCGGTCGCCGTCGCGACCGGCGGCTGCACCGCCACGCTGGACACCCAGACCGCCGGCGACGTGGTGCGGCCCGCCGCCTACAACGGCGTCGTCGGCCTGAAGCCGACGGCCGGGTGGGCGACGGCCGCGGGCGGCCGGGCGGTGGCGCCGAGCATCGACACGCTCGGCGTCCTCGCCCGGCACGTCCGGGACGCCGCCGCCGTGGCGGCCGCGATCGCCGACCACCCCGGCCGCTTCGCGCCTCCGGGCCGGGCGGCGGCGCCCCGGATCGGCGTGCTGCGCGACCCGTTCACCGACCGGGTCGGGGACGCCGTGCGCGCGTGCCTCGCCCGAGCCGTCCGCGCGTTCTCCGCCGCGGGCGCCGACGTGCACGACGTCTCGACCGGTGTCGACCTCGCCGCCGTGCACGCCGCGCACCGCGTCATCACGTTCGCCGAATGCGCGTCCCTGCATCGCCGCCGCTACCGCGACCACGCCGAACGCTACGGTCCGCGCGCCCGGGAACTGATCGAGCGGGGGCTGGGCACGTCCGCGCGCGACCTCCAGGAGGCCGGCGCCGTCCGCCGGGACGCCGCCGAACGGCTCGGCTCCCTGCTGGAGGGCCTCGACGCGCTCCTCGTCCCGGCGGTGCCCGAACCCGCGCCACCGCGCGCGACGACGGGCGACTCCCGCCTCCAGATCCCGTGGACCCTGTGCGGCCTGCCCTCGCTCGCGCTTCCCGCCGGCACGGCCGGGCCCCTGCCCCTCGGCGTCCAGCTCGTCGCGGCCCGGAACGCCGAACCGGAGCTGATCGCGGCGGCCGCCTGGTGCGAGCGGGTCCTCGGGACCTGACGCGGTGCGGGGCGCGAAGGCTCCGGGAAGCGTGCGCACGACTGGCGCCGCTCCTTGACGAGCGGCAGGCGGCAGGCGAGGATCGGCGCGTCCCGAGGAGGCCGCGCCATGACGTCCCAGTCCCAGCCGTCCCCGCTCGTCCGCGCGGCGGGCGGCGCCGACGCCGACGCGCTCGCCGCGGTGCTCGGGCGCGCGTTCGACGACGACCCCGTCTGGCGCTGGATCCTGCCCGACGACGCGTCCCGCGTCCGACGGCTGACCGGCGTGTTCGGCATCCTGCTGCGGCAGGTGCACCTGCGGCACGGCGGCACCGAGGCGGCCGGCCGCGGACCGGACGCGGAGGCCGCCGCGCTGTGGGACCCGCCCGGGCTCTGGCGCGTCCCGCTGCGCGCCCAGGCGGCGCAGGCCGTGCCGCTGCTGCGGGCGCTCGGCCGCCGGGTGCCGGCGGCGCTGCGCGCGCTCGGCGAGATCGAGAAGCACCATCCCCCGGAGCCGCACTGGTACCTGGCGGTGCTCGGCACCGACCCGCCCGCGCAGGGCAACGGGCTCGGCGGGGCGCTGCTGCGCTCCCGGCTGGACCGCTGCGACGCCGAGGGCGTCCCGGCGTACCTGGAGAGCTCCAAGGAGCGCAACGTCCCGTACTACGAGAGGTTCGGGTTCCGGGTGACGCGGGAGCTCGCCCTTCCGGGCCGCGGCTGCCCGCCGGTGTGGCTGATGTGGCGGGACCCGGACGGCGGCTGACCGGCTCCCGACACGCGGGTGCACCTTCGGTTAAGCCGCTGTCATGGCCGGAAGCGGCCACCTCCGCGAGGGCGGCCGGCGGACGCGTGGCCGGCCGGTGACGGTCCGCCGCCACGCCGCTTCCCTGATGCCCGTCACCTGCGCCCGCGGGAACCGGGGAACACCGCCAAACGCGGTTGACCCGATGCGGCCATGCCGGCGGCGGTTTTCGGCCGGACCGGCGGGCGCCGCCGCCGCACCGCGACCCGATCGGCCTACCGTCGAGGAGTAGCCACCCCACGATTGGTGAAGCGCCCATGACGACGTCCCGCCCGCCGTCCCGCACCAGACCCCGCGCACGCCGTCGTACCGCACCCGGCCGGCCGGCGGCCGAGGCCAGGACGGCACGGACATGAGCGTTCCCGCCGTGGGCACCCGGGCCCTCGCCGCCGTGTCCCCGCTCGGGGCCGAGCCGACCGGGGACGCGTCCGGGGACGCCCCGCTCGCCCTGCACCGGCCCGCCTCCTCCCGCGTGCACGACCACCTCCTCGGCGGGAAGGACAACTACGCCGCCGACCGCGACCTCGCCCGGCAGGTCCTCGAGGTCCTGCCGCAGGCCGCGGACGCCGCGCGCGACGGCCGGGCGTTCCTCGCCCGCGCGGTCCGCGCCTGCGCCGAGCGCGGCGTGCGGCAGTTCCTCGACCTCGGCTGCGGCCTGCCCGCCGCCGACAACCTGCACCGGATGGCCGCCCGGCACGTGGCCGGCACCCGCGTCGTCTACGTCGACGCCGACCCGCTCGTCATCGCGCACGCCCGCGCGCTGCTGGTCGAGGGCGGCAACATCGCCGCGCTCCGGGCCGACCTGCGCGACCCGGACGCGATCCTCGCCGCCCCGCAGGTGCGGCGGCTGATCGACCCGGCCGAGCCGGTGGCGCTGGTGTTCTCGTCCGTCCTGCACTTCCTGCCGGACCCGCGCGTCCCGGTCGCCGCGCTGGGCGCCGCGGCCGCGCCGGGCAGCGCGCTCGTCGTCTCGCACGCCACCGCCGACCACGCGCCCGGGCCGGTCGCCGAGGCGGCCCGGCGGTACGCGGCGGCGGGCGCGGGCCCGCTGCTGCCCCGCGCCGCGGGCGAGATCGAGCGGCTGTTCGGGCCGTTCTCGCCGCTGTCCCCCGGCATCGTGCCGGCCGGGCGGTGGCGTGCCGGGGACCCGCGCCCTGCGGACGGGGCGGCACCGGTCCTCTACGCGGGCGTCGGCATCCGCTCCTAGCCCGGACCGGTGACCTTGCGTGCCGGTTCCCCGACACGCCGCGTTCAGGTGATGTTCAGGGGGTCTGTGGAGAACGTGGAGGCCGGGCCCCTAGGGTGGCCCGGATGCCGACGAACACTCTCACCACGGAAACGAAGGCAAGCGGCGCGCCGGCGGTCCCGGCGGCCCGGATGGGCTGGCTCGACGCCCTGCGGGGCGTGGCCGCCTTGGTGGTGGTGTTCGAGCACTCGCTGGACGTGCTGCTCCCCGAGGTCCGCCGGAACGTGAGCCCGTGGTTCGACTTCGGGCGCTACGGGGTCTTCCTGTTCTTCCTGATCAGCGGCTACGTCGTACCGTTCTCGCTGGTCCGGCGGGGCAGCGTCCGGACGTTCTGGATCGGCCGGCTCTTCCGGCTGTACCCGGCCTGGTTCGTGTCCGTCGGGCTCATGCTGGCGCTCGGCGTGAGCGGCGTGTCGTGGGGCCTGCCGGACGGGCTCGGCGACCGCCCGTGGATCTCCACCGTCGCGCACCTGACGATGCTGCAGGACCTGCTCGGCGTGCCCAACGTCGTCAACGTGTTCTGGACGCTGTCCTACGAGATGGTGTTCTACCTGCTGATCACCGCGATGTTCATCGCGGGCGTGAAGGGCGCCAGCGCGCGGGTGTCCCTCGGCTTCGGCGTGGCCGCGGCGATGCTCGGCGTCTCGCTGCCGTCCGGGCTGCTGGCCACCCGCTGGCCCGGCACCACCCCGATGGTCGCCGCGTTCGCCCTCGCGGCGGGCATCGCGGCCATGGTCAGCGGACGTCCGGCGGTGCGCCGCGCGGGCGTCGCGATCGTGGCGGCGCTCGCGCTGACGCTGCTCGTCCTGGACAGCCGGATCGGCGGCGTCGAGAGCCTGTGCATCATCGCCACGATGTTCGCCGGGACGGCGGTGCGCGGCATCCAGGACGGGCGGCTGCGCGCGCGGCCCGCCGCGGCGATGGTCGCCCTCGTCCCGGTCCTGACGCTGCTGGCGGGGCTGCGCCCGCCCGCGACGTGGGCCGAGCACGGGTACCCGCAGTCGCTCGGCGTCGACTGGTCGATCGGCGTCGCCGCCGCCTGGCTGACCTTCCTCGGCGGCCTGGCGCTGCGGCACCGCCGCATGCCCCGGGCACTGATGTGGCTCGGGCTCGTCAGCTACTCGGTGTACCTGCTGCACCCGATGATCGTCCAGACGGTCTGGCGGGTCGCCGGGGAGCGCGACGCCATGCCGCTGTGGCTGCGGCTGGCCTGGGAGGGCGTGCTGCTGGCCGCCGTCCTCGTGGCCGCCGGGCTGGCGCACCGGTACGTCGAACGGCCCGCGCAGCGCCTCGGCCGCCGGCTGACCCGGCGCGCGGCCCGCGCGCCGGAGCCCCCGGCGGAACCGCCCGCGCCGCTGCCCGCGCCCGCCGTCCCCTAGCCGCCCGCCGTCCCTAGCCGCTGGGGGGACGGCCGGGACCGCCGGGGCACGTGATACGCATTACAGGAGGATTCCGACGAACCTCCCGTCCGGACACGCGCCTTCACCGCGCGTGCACCGGATGGTGACAGCGATCGCTTTCTTGCCTAGGGTGAGGCCGCCGGTTCACCCCGCCGGAGGGAGGTCCCATGGTCAGTCCCCTGCCGGACGGACACCGGACGGCGCCCGGGTCCATGCCCGCCGAACTGCCCGACCTGCTGCGCCAGCACCTGCAGGCGGCGGTCGAGGAGATGGAGCGGGAGATCCGCGACCAGGTGCCCGAGTACGCGGGCGACGGCGGCGGCGCGTACGCCCTGCGGGTCGAGCGGACGGTCAGCGAGACGGTCGCGTTCTTCGTCGACTCCGTCGACCACCCCGACGCCGACGCGCGGCACCTGACCGAGCTGTACATGCGCCTCGGCGAGCAGGAGGCCCGGCAGGGGCGCGGGCTGGAGGCGCTGCAGAACGCGATGCGGGTGAGCAGCCAGATCGCCTGCCGCCGCTTCATCAAGGACGCCTACCGGCTCGGCTGGTCGCGCGAGACGCTGGGTCGGCTGACCGACTCGCTGTTCATGCTGGTGGCGCGGGTCGCGGACGCGGCGGCGCAGGGGTACGCCCGCGAGCAGGGGCAGCTCGCGACCGAGCGGGAGCAGCGCCGCGAGCGGCTGCGGGACGCGCTCGTCGCCGAGCCGTCGCCCGGGCACGAGGCGATCACCGAGCTGGCGGTCGCGGCGCGCTGGGACCCGCCGCGCAGCGTCGGGCTGGTCGCGCTGCCCGCCGGCGCGCCCGCGGGCGCCCGGATCCTGCCGCCGGCGGTGCTGGCCGCGTGGGACGCGCCCGTGCCGTACCTCGTCGTCCCCGACCCCGAAGGGCCCGGGCAGGACCGGCTGTGGCCGGCGCTGCGCCGGATCGGCACCGCGGCGATCGGGCCGACAGTGCCGCTCACGCAGGGCGCGGTGTCGCTGCGGTGGGCGCGCCACGCGCTGACGCTGATCGAGCGGGGCCTGCTGCCCTCCGGCGCGCCGGTCCGGTGCGCCGACCACATCGCCTCGCTGGCCACGCTGGCGGCGGAGGAGCTGGTCGGCGCGACCGCCGGGGCCGTCCTCGGCCCGCTGCTGGACCTGGCGCCGGCGCGCCGGCAGCCGCTCGCCGAGACGCTGCTGACCTACCTGCAGTCCGGCGACAACGCGGTGGTCGCGGCGGAGCGGCTGCACATCCACGAGCAGACCGTCCGGTACCGGCTGCGGCGCATCACGGAGCTGACCGGGGGCCGGTTCTCCGACCTCGACGGCCGGCTCGACCTGATGCTGATGCTGAGCTGGCTGGTGCGGTCGGGGCGCGCGGAGGAGTCCGCCTGACCCTCCCCGCCTGACCCTCCCCGCCCGGCCGCGCGCCTAGGACCGGGCGAGGTGGCGGCCGAGGAACGCGAGCTGCGCGGGGAGGCGGGGACGCCAGAAGCCGCCGTCGTGGCATCCGCCGCCCATGGAGCCCTCCGGGTGGATCCGGCCGCGCAGCCTGCGGGCCATCGGCGCGAAGGGGTCGCTCGTGCCGCAGTCGACGCGGATCGGGACGCCCTTCAGCGCGTCCAGGGCGGCGAAGACGTCGTTGCGGGCGAAGTCGGCCGCGCCGTCGAAGGACCGCGCGTTCGTGCGGTGCGCGTCCGCGTAGGAGTTGAACAGGGCGGGCGACGAGGCGACGGCGGCGGCCATGCGCCGCGCGCCCAGCCTCCGCGCCAGCACGAGCGCGCCGTAGCCCCCCATCGACCAGCCGATGGCCGCGATCCGGTCGGTGCGGGCCCCCTCGGCGCGCAGCCGCGGCAGCAGCTCGTCGATGATCATGCCGATGGGGTCGTCGCCGTCGGCCCGGGCGTGCCAGTACGTGTCGGGCCCGCCGTCGACGGCCGCGATCGCGAACGGGGCGACGCCGCCGCGCGCGACGGCGTCCGGGAGGTAGTGGTCCAGCGCGAGGGACCGCACGGCGGACGCGCCATCGCCGCCGCTGCCGTGCAGGGCCACGGCGACCGGGAGACCGCGCAGGGTCGCATTCGACGCGGGCAGGACGACGGTCGCGGTGACGTCCGTCCGGCGGTGCGCCGACCGCCAGGCCAGCCGCCGGACGGTCGTCGACGCGGCGGGCGGCGCGGGCACGTCCCCGCACCGGCCGAGCGCCTTGTCGAGGCGGACCCGGCCGGGCAGGACGTCGTTCTCGACGAGGGCGTAGCCCGTCCCGCCCGCCGCCGCGAAGGCGCCGAGCCCGCCGAGGCCGGAGATGAGCAGCGCGCGCCTGGAGATCACTGAGGGGTCCTTCCGGAGGGGGCGTCACCCGATTGGATCTCCCGGGGGCCGCAAAAGGTTCCGCGGAAACCGCGCCGGGCGGCACGGGCCGGGCCCGGTCAGGTCGCCGCGGGCTCGTCGGCGCGGCCGGGCGCGGACTGCGAGTGCGACAGGACGGTGACCCCCGCGGTGAGCAGGACGGCGCTCAGCGCGACCGCCGCGAACGCCGACAGCGAATGCGGCGGCTCGGTGTGGAAGGCGAAGACGGCCAGCACATAGGACGCGACGGGGTTGGTCATCGTCATCGCGGTCATCGCGCCGGGCAGCGACCCGGCGGCGAACGCCTTCTGCTCCAGCACCAGCCCGAGCAGCGTGGACCCGGCGAGCGCGTACCCGGGCCAGTCGAGCGCCGTCGCGGCGACGCCGCGCTCGACCAGGTCGGCGGTGGTGAGCTTGATCAGCACGGCGGTCGCCGCGAACATCAGGCCGGAGCAGATGCCGAGCAGCACGGCCCGGACCGTCCCGCGGCGGATGTTCGCGGCGCGCGACAGCGCCAGCACGAACGGGACGGCGACCAGGCCGGCGAGGATCAGCCGGGGCCGGGACGGCTCGCCCTGCGAGGGGATCGCGCCGGGCACGGTGAACAGCACCGCCAGGCCGGCGGTGACGGCGATCCCGCCGACGAGGTCGCCCCGGGCCGGGCGGCGGCCGAGCACGGCGGCGCCGAGCAGGATCGTGAACACCAGCTGGGTGACCAGCAGCGGCTGGACGAGCGCGGTGGAGCCGAAGTGCAGAGCGGCGGCCTGGCTCATGAACCCGGCCAGGTTGGAGCCCCAGCCGGCCAGCCAGACGGGATCGCGCAGCAGCGCGCCGATCAGCCGCACGGCGGGGACGCGGCCCTTGCCCTCCCCCACGGCGCGGCGCGCCGCCCGGTACTGCAGCGCGGCGGCCGCCGCGAACAGCAGCGCCGCCAGCACGCTGAACGCGGCGGACCACGCCATCAAGGCGTTCCGGTCTGCGCGCCGCTGCGGCCGGGACCGGCGTCGACGCCGAACTCGGCCGCCAGCTTCTCGAACGCCCGCAGCAGGCCGCCGGCGAACCGGTCCGGCGCCGGCACGGCCCGCGTCTCGGCCATCACCGAGACGTGCAGGGCACCGTCCCGGCTCAGCGCGGCGACCGCGATCGGGACGCCGCGGGCGGGCGGCAGGATGGGGTGCAGGCCGCCGAGCGGCGCCCCGGCCAGCAGCAGCGGGCCGGACGGCCCGCGCAGGGTCGCGACGGCCGCGCCGGCGAACGGGGCCAGGCCCGCCGGCGGGCGGTCCCCGGCGGCCCGGCGGACCCCGGCGAGCCGCTGCCGCAGCGGGCGGGCGTCGACGGGGACGTCCAGCCACCGGGCGCCACCCAGCCCGTCCGGGCCGTCCAGACCGTCGAGACCGTCGAGACCGTCGAGGGCGGCGGGCCCGTCGAGGGCGGCGGCGCGGCCCCGGCCCGGCGGCGTCGCGGACGGCTCCGGTGAGACGGCGACGCGCAGCGTCCACGCGTCCGGCGGCGCCGCGCCCTCCGCGGCGGCCTCAGCCGCGGCGTCGCCGGCCAGGGCGGCGAGCAGGGCGGTGAGCGGGACGCCGGCGGCGCGGGCGACCTCGCGGACCCGGTCCAGCGGCAGGGCGGCAGTCGCGAAGCCGTGCCGGGACGGGGCGGCGACGGCGAGCGCGGGCGGCACCGCCACAGCAGGCGGGGCGGGCGCCGGCAGCACGGCGGCGGGGCCGGGCTCGGGGACGCCGGCGGCCGGGTCGAGGATGCCGCGCAGCACGTCGAGAGGACCGGCGCCGTCCGCGAGGGCGCGGTGGAGCAGCACCACCACGGCGTCCGGGGCCGTCCCGCCGCCGCGGATCAGGTGGAGCCGCCACGGCGGTCGCCCGGCGCCGAACGGTTCCGCGATCAGGGCGGCGACCAGGGCGTCCCGGGCGCGGCGGTCGCCCGGCGCGGGCAGCGCGGACTCGCGGACGTGCCAGGCCAGGTCGATCTCGCCGGCGCCGTCGCGGCGCGCGCGGTCGAGCCCGCCGGACGGGCGGAGCCGGCGGGTGAGCCGGGGCAGCTCGGGCAGCCGCTCGGCCAGCGCCGCACGCACCCGGCCGGCGGCGGGGCCCGGCCCGGCGAACTCCGCGACGCCTCCCACGACCTGCGGCACCTCCGCGCTCTCCCCGGACGCGGGCGGCGCGCCGGCGGCGGCCCGCCGCGACGGGGCGGAGGGTGCGTCCGGTTCCGCCTCCCCCTGGGAATCGTGCCCCGGGAGGAGGCCCCGCGCCACCCCCGCCCGGACGAGCCCGGCGCGCAGCGCCTCGGCGCCCGCCGCGGCCGGGACCAGCAGCAGCCCGCCGGGGATGTCCACCACGTAGTGCGCGGCGGTCGCGACGATCACCAGGCTGGTGACCACCAGGTGCAGGGCGCACAGCCAGGCGACGAGGGCGCCGCAGCGGGCGCGGACGGCAGTGACGCCGATCCACGCCACCCACCCGATGTGCAGGCTCGGCATCGCCGCGTAGGGGTTGGCGCCCGCCGAGACCGCGCCGGTCCCCCAGGTGGCGGGCGGATGGTGGAGCGCGATGATGTCGGTGTACCCCTCGCCGGGCAGCAGCCGCGGCGGCGTCGACGGCCACGCCGCGAAGCAGCAGATCGCGATCAGGGTGATCCAGATCAGCGTGTTGCGGGCCCACGGGTAGGCGGGGCTGCGCCGCCACCACAGGTAGCCGAGGAATCCGAAGGTGGCGAGCACGTACGTCGTCGCGTACTCCCACGCGGCCAGCGCGCCCAGCCACCCGTGCCGGACGAGCACGCCGTTGAGCTGGTGCCCGACGTCCAGGTGCGCCCAGCGCTCCAGGGCCAGCAGGGAGCGGCCGTGGGCGTCGCTGACGGCCCGCGCCCCGGCGAACGCGTGCGTGAAGGCCAGGTACACCGCCAGCACGGCCAGCCCCGCGGCGATCTCGCGCGCGGCCGAGGCCGCGCGCCCGCGCCCCTCCTCGCGCGCACCGGACGGGGCCGCCTCGCACCGGGTCACGCCGCTCCTCCCGCCTCGGCCATCGCACCACCCCCTCCGATCATCCTCCCCACGATCGTTCGCGACGACCATGGCGGGGGCGGCCGATCGCCGCATTTTCCGCGGCGGAGCCCCATAGAACCGCCCTTGCCAGGACATTTCGGGGAAGTCGATGGCCGGTCGGATGCCGATGATCTACGTTGGAAGGGCCCGGGCGGGCTCCGCGCCCGCCGACCGGAAGGGCCGCAGCCGTGACCGACACCCCGACCCCGGAGGAGACGGCGCCGGAGGGGATCGATCCGAACGTGCCCGCCGCCCCGCGGATCTGGAACCACTGGCTCGGCGGCAAGGACAACTACGCCGCCGACCGCCGCGTCGGCGACCAGATGGCCGCGCTGTACCCGAGCATCGTCCGGCTGGCCAGGGCCGACCGGGAGTTCCTCGGCCGGGCCGTCCGGCACCTGGTGGCCGAGGAGGGCGTCCGGCAGTTCCTCGACATCGGCACCGGGCTGCCCACCGCCGACAACACCCACCAGGTCGCGCAGGCGCTCGCCCCCGAGGCGCGGATCGTGTACGTCGACAACGACCCGCTCGTGCTGGCGCACGCCCGCGCGCTGCTGACCAGCACGCCCGAGGGCGCCACCGCCTACATCGACGCCGACCTGCACGACCCGGAGCGGATCCTGGCCGAGGCGGCGCGGACCCTGGACCTCTCGCGGCCGTTCGCGGTCATGCTGCTCGGCGTCCTGATCTACATCGACGACACGCCCACCGCGTACTCGATCGTCCAGACGCTGAAGGACGCGCTGCCCCCGGGCGGCCACCTCGTGATCGCGCACAGCACGAGCGAGGTGCACGGCGAGGCGACGGAGGAGGTCGTGCGGCTGCGCAACGAGCGGGTCAAGCCGCCGATGACGCTGCGCAGCGGCGCGGAGATCACCCGCTTCTTCGACGGCCTCGACCTGCTGGAACCGGGCGTCGTCCCGTGCAACCGCTGGCGCCCGCAGCCGCCCGCCGCGGCCGGGGAGGACGTGGACGAGTTCAGCGGCGTCGCCCGCAAGCCCTAGGGCAGACGCGGACCCGGCGGGTGGGTCGTCAGGCGAGCGGCGCGTCAGGCGAGCGGGACGCGGAGGCCGACGGTTCCGCGCAGGTCGAGCCACGCCGTCCCGTTCCCGAGGACCAGCCGCAGGACGACGTGCTCGCAGCCCGGGCAGCGCGCCACGGCGCCCGGAGCGTGCGCGTAGACGCGCAGGCCCGGCAGCGGGCCCGCCAGGCCGCACGCCGTGCACCGCACCGCGGCCCTGGTGACGTCCACGCCGAACACCTCGCTCAGCGGCCCCGCGAGCGCGTTGCCGTCCTGGTAGGCGCCGGCGTCCTCGTAGACGACGGCCTCCGCGCCCGGGACGGCCCCGCCGCGCACCGCGCCCGCGCCCACACCCGCGCCCTCTGCTCGCATGCCAGCCTCCGCGTCCACTCTCATGTCAGCCTCCGGTCGGCCCGAAGCGCTCGGTCCTGATCCTGCGCGGGTCGTGGCCCAGCGCGACCAGCAGATCGGCCGCCGATTCCACGAACCCGGTCGGCCCGCACACGAAGCAGGCCGGGTCGAACTCGGGCGGCCAGCCCCACCCGGCGAGATCGCCCTTCGCCAGCCGTCCCGGCGGACGCGGCCAGCCGTCCGGCGCGGCCCGCGTGTACAGCGGGAAGACCTCCACGCCCGGGTCGGGGCGCCGGAGCTCGCCCGCGTACCACCGCTCGCCCGGCGTCCGGACGGAGTACACCAGGCGGAACGGGACGCGCGACCCCGCCGCCCGCCGGGCCCGCACCATCGCCATCAGCGGCGCCACCCCCGCCCCGCCCGCGACGAGCGTGACGGGCGCCGGGTCGTCCGGGCGCCACACGAACCAGCCGCCCACCGGCCCGCGGATCTCGACCGGGTCGCCGACCGAGAAGACCCCGGTCAGGTACGGCGACACCTCGCCGTCCGGGACGTTCTGCACGGTCAGCTCGACGCGGTCGCCGTCCGGTGCGGCGGCGAGCGAGTAGCTGCGCTGGGCGCTGTACCCGTCCTCCGCGGTGAGCCGGACGTCGACGTGCTGCCCCGCGAGGTGGCCGGGCCATCCGGGGACGTCGAGCACGAGGGTCCGCGCGGTGGGCGTCTCGTCGCGCGTCTCCGCGAGCCGCGCCACCCGCCACTCCAGCCGGTTCAGTCGCCCTGGTACCGCTGTTCCAGCCATGGGTCCCCGTAGTCGTGGTAGCCGGCCGTCTCCCAGAAGCCGGGCTCGTCCTGGGTGAGCAGGTCGAGGCCGTGGACCCACTTGGCCGACTTCCAGAAGTACAGGTGCGGTACCAGCAGCCGCACCGGTCCGCCGTGCTCGGGGTGCAGGTCCTCGCCGTCGAAGCGGTAGGCCAGCCACGCCTGCCCGTCCAGCAGGTCCTCGAGGGGCAGGTTGGTGGTGTAGCCGCCGTAGGAGCGGGCGAGCGCGTAGTCGGCCGTCGTCTCCACGTCGGCGAGCAGGGTGTCCAGGGACACGCCCGTCCAGGTCGTGCCGAGCTTGGACCACTTGGTCACGCAGTGGATGTCCACCGTCGGCGTCTCGGATGGGAGCGCCTGGAACTCCCGCCATGACCAGCGGTGCCGGTCGCCGGTCTCGGTCGTGACGACGAACTCCCACTCGTCCTGGCCGACCCGTGGCGTCGGCCCGGCCGACAGGACCGGGAAGTCGTCGGTGAGGTACTGGCCGGGCGGCAGCTTCACGTCCCCCTGCCGCCGCCTGCCGTGGAATCCGGGCGAGACGATGCCCATCCCCCGCTCCTGTTCGTCCGGACGGCCCGTGCCCCGGCATCCTTCCCGGTCAGGAGCGTTCAATCCCCTAGGCGGCGCGCAACTCCAGGCGGGAGCCGACCGAGTTCGGGACGAACGCGTCCGGCAGGCGGGCGGCGAGGGCGTGCGCGGCGCGCCAGCCGGTGCAGTGCGCCGGGACGATCACCTTCGGGTCCAGCTCGGCGAGCGCGCCGACGGTCGGCTCGATGATCGGCTCGAACGCCGGGCCGCTCAGGTGGAACCCGCCGACGACGGCCGCCACCCGCGGCTCCCCGGTGAGGCGCCGGGCGTGCCGGACGATGTTGACGATCCCCGCGTGCCCGCATCCCGTGAGGACGACGAGGCCGTGCCCGCGGACGTTCAGCACGAGCGCCTGGTCGTCCCGGACGAGCGGGTCGGGCGCCCAGGCGCCGTCCGTGAGGGCCTCGTGGTAGGCGGGCATGCCGCGCTCGAACGGCGTGACGCGGTCGATCTCGCCGGTGATCAGCACGGACCCGCCGAACAGCAGCGACGGCTGCGCCCGCTCGACGATCTCGAACCCGGCGCCGGCGAGGGCGCGGCGGCTCGGCGCGGGCAGCCGCAGCGGCTCGGCACCCGGGACGTTCATCCGGCGGCCCGTCCAGACGCCGGGGTGGACGACGAGCGGGGTGTTCGCGACGCCGACCGCGCGGATCAGCCCGTCCAGGCCGGTGACGTGGTCGGCGTGGCCGTGGCTGAGCACGACGGTCTCGACGGACGCGGGGTCGGCGCCGAGGCGCCGCATGTTGCCGACGAGGCCGTCCGGGGTCATGCCCGCGTCGAACAGCAGGTGGTGGTCGCGGCCGTTCCGCGTCACGGTGACCAGCATCGAGAACCCGTGCTCGGCGAGCGGGACGTCGTAGGACTCCCCCGTGTCCAGGACCGCGGCGGGCAGGTGCGGGACGGCGGCGGCGTGCCGCATCCCGGTGCGCCGCACCGGTCCCTGGTCGGCGAGCAGCAGGTCGCTCTGGTTGTCGATGAGCGTCGTCAGCGTGACGGCGTCGACCGGTTCGAGCGGCACCCGGTCGGGCGTCTCGCGCACCGGATCGGGCCGCGGCGCGGCGAAGGCGACCTCGCCCGGATCGGCGACCGGCTCGTAGCACATGGGTCCTCCCGTCCCCGCCCGCACGGACACGATCATGATTCCACGGCCGGGCCGGCGGACCGGCGGCACCGCGGAAGATCTTGATTCGGCGGCGGGCGCGCGGCCGGACCGCTAGGCTGCGCTGCGGCAAGGCCGTAGCGCAGAGGTCGTCGCGCCTTACAGCGGGCTGGAGGACGTCGGTTCGAATCCGACCGGCCTTGCCACCCCAGCCTCGGTGCCGCGCCGGGCCGCGGGGCACGGTGCGCGGGAACGGGGGACGCGGTGACGGTGATCGGCGCACGGACCGCCCCGCGCGCGTTCCGGCCGGACGAGGCGTCCCGGCTGCGGCGGATCCGCCGCTACGCGGTCCCCCGCTGGATGATCGAGCGGGCGACCGAGCGGCGGCTCGCGGGCGACTGGCGCGGGGCCTGCGCGGCGGCGAACGTGGACGTGGACTTCGACCTCGCGGACGTCGCCGCCGAGCACGGCCGCGACACCGCCGCCGCGCTGGAGGACGACCTCCGGCACCTCGCGCCCGACCTGCTGCGCTGGCACGCGCCGCGCGTCGGCCGCGGCCGGACGACGCTGGTCCCCGACCAGGTCCTCGTGCTGTCCGCCGACCCGGGCGACCCGCGCCGCACCCTGCACGTCGCGACGCCGCGGCTGCTCGTCCACGGTCCGCAGCGGCTCGCCCTCCGGTTCGGCGTGGTGGAGCCCCGGTGGCCCTACCTGAACACCGACCTCCCCTACCTGACGGCGTGGCACGACATCGTGCAGCGGTGGGAGACGGCTCGGTTCCTGTGGGACGTCCGCCATGCCGACGAGCTGCGGGAACGGTGCGGCGGCGACGCCCGACGCGCGCCGTTCCTGGAACCGGACGGGACGCCTCGGCCGCCCGGCGCCCCCGGGCGGGACGACCCGGTCGCGCACGCCGAACGGGCGGTGCTGCTGCACGAGTCCGGCGACGTGCTCGCCTCGATGGCCGCCGCGGGGATCGCCGTCGACGAGGCGGGCGTCGAGCTGGAGGAGTACCTCGGCGGCGGGGTCGTCGAGACCGCGGACGTCCTCGCCCGGCTGCCGCTCGCACCGGCGCGGCTCGCCGGCGAGGTCCGGCGGCTGTCGGAGCGCGGGCTCGGCGACGCGTACTGGATCCCCGGGAACCAGCACGCCGGCGTCGTCCTGCGGTGGACGGGCGGCGGGCTCGGCGTCGGGCTGATCCCCCGCGAGGACATCGGCAGGGACATGCCCGTGCTCCCGGACGTGCTGTGGCGGATGGCGCCGGACGTCGAGGCGCTGCGGCACGGCGTCGTCCCGGCGGAGGAACTGCACCCGCTCGTCCGCGCCGCGCTCGCGCCGGCCCGCGCGTTCACCGGACCCGGCGGCCCGCCCGGGCCGGACCGCCCGGCCCCGGCCCGGATCCGCTGCCGCGGCGAATGGCACGAGGTCGCGTTCCGCGACGGCGCCCTGCGGATCCCGCACGACGACGGCGAGCGGCGGCGCGAGCAGGCGCTGCTCGCGCTGGGCGGCGCGGTCGGCGGCTGCGAGGCCGCCGACCGGGGATGGCGGGCGGGCGGACGCCTGCCGAAGGCGCTGGACGCCCAGCGGCGCGACCTGCTCGCCCGGGTCGAGCACGGCGACACCCCCGGCGTGCTCGCCCTCCTGGACGCCGGGGTCGATCCGCGCGTCCGCGACGCGCGGGGCCGCACGCTGCTGCACGCGCTGCCGATGCTGGACTGGGAGCCGCTGCTGCCCCGGCTGCTGCCCGTCCTCGACCTCGAGGCCCGCGACGGCTGCGGGCGGACGCCGCTGCACGTGGTGGTGTTCGAGGACGGCCCGCCCGCGCTCGTCCGGGCCCTGCTGGACGCCGGGGCGCGGATCGACGTGAAGGACGAGGACGAGATCTCCCTGGTGCGCGTCATCGGCTGGCGCCGCACCGACCTCGACTTCCTGGAGAAGCGGATCCTCGACGAGTACCCGGACATCGACGAGTGGTGAGGGCCCGCCGCCGTCCCGCGCCCGGGGGGGCGGTCCGCGCGGGGACGGCGGCGGTGTCGATCTGCCTGCCGGCGGTGTGTCGGTCGGCTCTGCCGGCGGTGCCGCGTCAGCCCGCCGGCGGGACGCCGCTGGCGGGCGCCTGCGGCTGCGGCGCGGTGTAGGGCTGGATGGGGCCGCCGCCGTCATCGGTGGTCACCGGCTGCCCCTGCGGGACGATCACGTCGCCCTTGATCACGCCGATCTGCGCGCCGGTGTACCCGGCGTGCGACTGCGCGCTGAACGCGAACGGGACGAGGCCGGGCCCGGTCAGCTTGGTCTTCTCCAGCCCGTCCACGAGGCTCTTGCGGGTCGGGTTCTTCCCGGCGTTCTGCAGCGCCTGGACGAAGGTGTAGGCGGCCGACATGCCGTAGACGATGTTGCCGTTGAACGGCAGCTTCGGGATGTACTGGTCGTGGATCTTCTTGTACAGCTGGATCCAGCTGTTCGACGCGTCGCCCGGCGACGACAGGTACCCGTCGGTGACCATGCCCTGGATCAGCGGGCTGCCCTGCAGCTTCGTGCCGCCGGACTTGGCGAAGCTCTCCAGCAGCCCGTCGAGGGTGATCGGGTCCGACCCGACGTTGCTGACCACGAACGTCGGCTTGTAGTCGAGCTTCAGGGCCGCGAGCCGGAACAGCGCGGTGTAGGTCGGGATGCTGAACAGGACGACCACGTCCGCCTTCGCCTGCGCGATCGCCTGGACCTGCGCGCTGACGTCGGTCGCGCCCGGCTGGTAGGTCTGCCGCGACACGACCTGCCCGGCCGGGACGTACTTGTCGAGGCCCTTGACGCCGTCCTGCCCGAAGTCGTCGTTCTGGGAGAAGTAGGCGATCTTCTTGCCGGGATAGGCCTTCTCGATGTGGTCGCCGAGGATCTTGCCCTCGCGGATGTAGTCGACCTGCCAGCCGAACGTCTCGGGGTGCTTCTTCGGCTCGTCCCAGCAGCCGCACCCGGACGCGACGAACAGGTCCGGGACGCGCTGGGCGTTGAGGTAGTCGACGACCTTGGAGTGCGTGGGGGTGCCCAGCCCGTTGAAGATCGCGAAGACCTTGTCCTGGAGGACGAGCTTCTGCACCACGCTGACGGTCTGCGTCGGGTTGTAGGCGTCGTCCACGTACCTGTAGACGATCTTGCGGCCGTGCACGCCGCCGTGGGCGTTGACGTAGTCGAAGAACGCCTTGGAGGCCGCCGAGTTCGCGCTGTAGCCGGGCGCGGCGGGGCCGGTGAGCGGCTGGTGGCTGCCGATCGTGACGGTGGTGGCGGTGACGCCGGGCGCGGACGACCCGCTCTTGCCGCCGCTACCTCCGCAGCCGCTCGCCGCGGCCGCCAGCACCGCCGCCGCCGTCGTCATCGCGACCGCCCGCCCCCTCCGGGTCCGGGGCGCTCGCCTGGTCGGTGGTCGGCTCATCTGCTCCTCCTCGGTGCGTTGCCGGGACCCCCGGTGCGCCGCCGCCCGGCGCGAACCGCCGGAGGGACGGCGGGAGGCGGCGCCGGGCGGCGCCGCCGATGCCGCGCAGGCCGCCCTGGAGGCCGCGCGGGAAGGCCAGCGTCACCGCGATGAGGACGAGGCCGTAGATGGCGAGGGGCAGGTTCGAGGCGACGTCGTGCGACAGCCCGGACGAGGACGCCGCGTCCGAGGCCCACGACGGGACGAAGACCAGGATCAGCGCGCCCCACACGGCGCCGGGCAGGGTGCCGAGCCCGCCGATGATGACCGCCGCGATGAGCTGCAGCGACAGCGTGAGCGGGAACGCGCCGGGCGCGGCGAGGGTCGCCACGACCGCCAGCAGCCCGCCGGCCAGGCCCGCGCACGCGGCGGACACGACGGTCGCGGCGATCCGCAGCCGCGCGACGCGCAGCCCGCACAGCGCGGCGGCGATCTCGTCGTCGCGGCCGGCCCGCAGCGTCCGCCCGAACCGGCCGCCGGTGAGGTTGGCGAGCAGGAACAGCGTGACGACCGCGCCGAGGCAGGCGATCCACGCCTGCCAGCGCTCCAGCGGGAACGTCTCGCCGAGCGCGGCCGGCGGCACGGGCGGCGTGACGGTCAGCCCGTTCTGCCCGCCGAGCAGCCCGGTGAGGTGGGAGTAGTTCGCCAGGCCGGGCAGGCCGACGGCGAACGCGAGGGTCGCCCCGGCCAGGTAGGGGCCCTGGAGGCGGGCGGCGACGGCGCCGACGAGCACCCCGGCGAGGGCGGTGACGACGGCGGCCGCGGCGAGCATCGCGGCCAGGGGCCAGCCCCAGTGCGCGGACACGAGCGCGGCCGTGTACGCGCCGACCGCCATGAACGCGCCGTGCCCGAGGGAGATCTGGCCGCCGAGGCCGGTCAGCACGGTCAGCCCCGCGACCGCGCAGGTGAGGTAGGCGGCCTGCGCGATCTGCAGGTCCCGGTACGGTCCGACGGACGTCGTCAGGACGTACAGCGCGATCAGCCCGGCGGCGGCGCCCGCGAGGTGGCGCACCAGCGTGAGGCGGAAGGCTCCCATGGCGTTCACACCCTCCGTCCGGTGCGGGCGGCGAACAGGCCGTTCGGCCGGACCATCAGCACCGTGATCAGCGCGGCGAGCGCGCCGAACGTGACCAGGTCCGAGCTGATGTAGCCGGACACGTAGCTGAGCGCGCAGCCGAGCAGCAGCCCGCCGACGACGGCCCCGGCGGGGCTGTCGAGCCCGCCGATGACGGCGGCGGTGAAGCCGAACACCAGCATCGCGTCGAACTGCGACGGCCCGACGAACACCGACGGGGCGATCAGCACGCCGGCGAGCGACCCGACGAGCGCGGCGAGCGCCCAGCCGAGGGTGAGCATCCGGCCGACCCGCACGCCCTGCAGCCGGGCGATCTCCGGGGCGAACGCCGCGGCCCGCAGCTTCAGGCCGAGGCCGGTCCGCACGAACAGCACGGTCAGCGCGGCCATCACCAGCGCGACCGCGCCGATGACGAACAGGTCGAACGGCGACAGCAGCAGCCGCGTCCCGCCGGCCGACAGCCCCTTGATGGTGAACGCGGGCGGGTAGGAGTGCGGGGTGTCGCCCCAGATCATGCCCGCGGCCGCCTGCAGCAGGACGTACAGCCCGAGCGTGACGATGACGGCGTTCAGCGGCGGGCCGCCCTCCACCGGCCGCACCAGCACCCGCTCGGCGACGGCGCCGATCACCAGCCCGGACGCGAGCGCGACGCCGAGGGCCAGCCAGTACGAGCCGCCGTCGTGCACGACCGTCCAGGCCAGGAACGTGGTGAACATCAGCATGCCGCCCTGCGCGAAGTTCACCACGCGGGTGGCGCGCCAGATCAGCACGAGGGCGAGCGCGACCGCCGCGAACACCGCGCCCTGGGTGATCCCGGCGAGCGTGAGATTGACGAAGCGGACCATCAGAACCCCAGGTAGGCGTGGCGGAGCCGGGAGTCGGCGGCGAGGACGCCGGCGGGCTCGTCCGCCACGACCGTGCCGAGGTCGAGCACGACCGCGCGGTCGGCGACCGACAGCGCGCTGCGCGCGTTCTGCTCGACGAGCAGGACCGTCCGGCCGTCCTCGTCGCAGAGCCGGCGCAGCACCGCCATGAGCCGGGCGACGACCCGCGGCGCCAGGCCGAGCGACGGCTCGTCCACCAGCAGCAGCCGGGGCGCGCCGGTGAGCGCCCGCGCCAGCGCCAGCATCTGCCGCTCGCCGCCGGACAGCGTCGCGGCGGCGCGGGACCGGCGCGGTTCGAGCGGCGGGAACAGCTCGTAAATCTGCGCGACGCGGCGGGCGAGCGCGCGGCGGTCGCGCCGGTACAGCCCGCCGAGCCGCAGGTTCTCCTCGACGGTCAGCTCGGTGATGACGCCGCCGCTCTGCGGCACGTGGGCCACGCCGAGCCGGACGATCTCCTCGACGGGCAGCCGCGCGAGGTCCCGGCCGTCCAGCGCGATGCGGCCCGCGCGCGGCCGCAGCAGGCCGGACACGGTGCGCAGCAGCGTCGTCTTGCCGGCGCCGTTCGCGCCGAGCACGGCGGTGAGCGAGCCCTCCTCGACCGCCAGGTCCACGCCGTCGAGCGCGCGGACCGCGCCGTACCCGGCGGTGAGGCCGGCGACCTCAAGCATCGCGGACCTCCTCGCCGAGGTAGGCGTCCAGGACCGCCGGGTCGTCGCGGACCTCGGCGGGCGGGCCGGACGCGATGACCCGGCCGAAGTCCAGCACCACGACCTGGTCGCACACGCCCATCACCAGGTCCATGTGGTGCTCGACCAGGACCACGGCCGGGCCGCCGCGCAGGCCCCTGATCAGCGCGGCCAGCTCCTCGATCTCCGCCGCCGACAGGCCCGCGGCGGGCTCGTCGAGCAGCAGCAGGTCGGGGTCGGCGACCAGCGCGCGGGCCAGCGCGACCCGCTTCTGCGCCCCGTACGGCAGCTCGCCGGGCCGCCGGGCGGCCTCGCCCGCGACGCCCAGCTCGTCGAGCCGGGCCAGGGCCCGCTCGCGCAGCGCGGCGTCGTCGCGGTCGGCGCGCGGCAGCGCCAGCAGGCCGGAGACGAGACCGGCCCGCGCGTGCCGGTCGGCGCCGACCATCACGTTCTCCAGCACGGTCAGGCCGGGGAACAGCCCGAGCCCCTGCAGGGTGCGGGCGATGCCGAGCCGGGTCAGCCGGTGCGGCCGGTGCCGGACGAGCGGGCGGCCGCGCCAGCGCACCTCGCCCGACCGCGGCCGGACGAACCCGCACACGACGTTGAACAGCGTCGTCTTGCCCGCCCCGTTCGGCCCGATCACGCCCGTGACCCGGCCCGGCGGCGCCGCCAGCGACACCTTCTCCAGCGCGACCAGCCCGCCGAAGCGGACGGTCACCTCTCGTAGTTCCAGGGATTGCGTCGGGCCGCCGGACATGTCGTCACCTCGCCGGACGAAACTCGCGCGACTTCCCCCGAGGCCATTTGCACATACCGACTGGTCGGATTCCCCCGAAGATAGAATCGGGGGGCGGCGCCGTCAACAGCCGGTTTCACCCGCCTCGACGGCCGCCGTTCTTGGACCCGGTTCACGCCCGGTAGGCTGACGGCTGATCACGGGCGGCGGCGTGGCGGCGCGGGGCCCGGCCCCGGACGGAGGTGGAGTCTTGACACAGACCTCAGTGGGGCGGCTCTCCGACGACGTGCCCCTGCCCGACCGGCTGCTCGCCGTCGCGACCCGGCTGTTCGCCGAGAGGGGCTTCGAGGGCACCTCGGTGCAGGAGATCGTCAACGCCGCCGGCGTCACCAAAGGCGCCATGTACCACTATTTCGGCTCCAAGGACGATCTCCTCTACGAGATCTACCACCGGCTCCTCGGCCTGCAGATGCGCCGGCTGGAGCAGATCGCCGACGGCCCCGGCAGCGCCGAGGAACGGCTGCGCGCCGCCGCCCTCGACGTCCTGGAGACCTCGTTCCTCTACCTCGACGACTTCACCGTCTTCTTCCGCTCCACCCACCTGCTGCCCCGCGACCGCCGCGAGGCCGTCCGCGCGGAACGGCGGCGCTACCAGGAGCGGTTCCGCGACCTGGTCGAGGAGGGCCAGCGCGAAGGGTCGTTCCGGACGGACATGCCCGCCGACATCGCCGTCCTCTTCTTCTTCGGCACCGTCCACCAGATCGGCACCTGGTACCACCCGGGCGGCCGCCTCAAGACCCGCACCATCGCCGAGCACTACGTCGACCTGTTCCTCAACGGCCTGAAGCAGGGCTGACCCAGGGGGCGACCCCCTGGAACCCCCGTCACGACGGGCAGGCCCGCTGCGCTCGCTGGTGCTCGCTCCGCGTGCCTGCCCGTGGCGGTGGTGGCGGCCCGGACGGCGGGTCAGCGCTCGATGCGCTCGATCTTCAGGTCCTCGGTCTGGTGGCGGGCGCGGAGGGGCTTCTTGTCGAACTTGCCGACCGTGGTCTTCGGGATCTCGTCCATGAAGGTCCAGTACTCGGGGACCTGCCAGCGGGCGACCTTCGAGGCGAGGTGGTCGGCGAGCTCGGCGGCGGTCGCGGCGGCGTCCGGGCGGAGCACGACGCAGGCGAGGGGGCGCTCGTCCCAGCGCGGGTCGGGGATGCCGATCACGGCGGCCTCGGCGACCGCGGGGTGGCCCATGAGGTGGTTCTCCAGCTCGACGGAGGAGATCCACTCGCCGCCCGACTTGATGACGTCCTTGGCCCGGTCGGTGATCTGGTAGAAGCCGCGGTCGTCGATCGTGCCGATGTCGCCGGTGCGCAGCCAGCCGCCGTCGAACTTCTCCGGCGCCGGGTTGCGGTGGTAGGAGCCGGTGATCCACGGGCCGCGGACCTCGATCTCGCCGACGGACACCCCGTCCCACGGCAGCTCGCGGCCCGCGTCGTCGACGATGCGCATCTCGACGCCGGCGGCGACGCGGCCGGACTTCAGCCGCCAGTCCATCTCCTCCGGCGTGCCGGGCTCCACCTCCGGCGGCGGGAACGCCATGCCGCCGAGCGGGCTGGTCTCCGTCATGCCCCAGCCCTGGATGATGCGCAGCCCGTACCGCTCCTCGAACGCCTCCAGCAGCGAGCGGGGCGCGGCGGCGCCACCGGACGTCCCGGCGCGCAGCGACGACAGGTCCAGCTCGTGCTCCTCGCCGTAGGAGAGGATGCCGTGCCAGATGGTCGGGACGGCGGAGGCGAGCGTGCTGCGCTCCCGCGCGACGAACTCGGTGAGGTGCTGCGGCTGCATGAACGGCCCGGGCATGTGCAGCGTCGCGCCGGACAGGAACGCGCCGTACGGCAGGCCCCAGGCGTTGACGTGGAACATCGGGACGATCGTCAGGACCCGGTCGGCCTCGGTGATGCCGACCAGCGACGCCGACTGCACGGCCATGGCGTGCAGGAACGTCGAGCGGTGCGAGTAGACGACGCCCTTCGGGTCGCCGGTGGTGCCGCTGGTGTAGCACATCGACGCTGCGGACCGCTCGTCCACCTCGGGCCACTCGTAGCCGGGCTCCTCGGCGGCGAGCAGCTCGTGGTACCGCAGGACGGGGGCGCCGTTGCGGTTGGCCTCGAGCGGCGCGCCGTCGCCGTCGCCGACGATGACGAACGCCTCGACGGCGGGCAGCTCGTCCACCACCCGGGCGAGCAGCGGCACCAGGCTGTCGTCGACGATGATCACCTGGTCGTCGGCGTGGTTGATGATGTGGGCGAGCTGCTCGGGGAACAGCCGGATGTTGAGGGTGTGCAGCACGGCGCCCATGGCGGGCACCGCGAAGTACGCCTCCAGGTGCTCCTGGTTGTTCCAGCAGAAGGTCGCCACGCGGCCGCCCTGCCGGACGCCGAGCCGCTGCAGCGCGGCGGCGAGGCGCTCGGCGTTGTCGGCTACCTGCGCGAACGTGGCGCGCCGCGGTTCGCCGCCGCCGGTCCACGTGACGCATTCGCTGCGCCCGTACACGCGTCGGCCGTGCCGCAGGATCGCGGCGACCGAGAGCGGGAAGTCCTGCATGGTGCTGGGGATCATGAGGGTGTCTCCGGGATGACGGGATGGGGGCGGGAGGTCAGCCGACCAGCACGGACAGGACCTCGGCGACGCAGACCGGCTTGTCGCCGCCCTCGCGCTCGATGGTCACGCGGACCTTGGCCCGCGCGCCCTGCGAGGTGCGGTCCAGCGAGACGAGCTCGGCGCCGGCGCGCACCCGCGACCCGACGGGGACGGGCGCCGGGAAGCGGACCTTGTCCGAGCCGTAGTTGACGCCCATCGTCAGCCCCTGGACCCGGGAGATCTCCGACATCAGCATGGGGATCAGCGACAGGGTGAGGTAGCCGTGCGCGATCGTGCCGCCGAACGGCCCGTCCTTCGCCCGCTCCGGGTCCACGTGGATCCACTGGTGGTCGCCGGTCGCGTCGGCGAACCCGTTCACCTGCTCCTGGGTGACCGTGTGCCATTCGCTGTGGCCGAGATGGGTGCCGACGGCCTTCTCGTACTCGTCGATGCCGTGGAACGTCCTCATCGCGTTACCTCCTCCGCCGGGCGCGCGCCCGCTCCGTGGACCGCCATGATGACAACATACCGACCGGTTGGTATGCAACGCGAGAGGTCAGCGGACCGGCTTCGCCCGCGGGGGCGGGGTCAGGCCCCCTTGAGCGCGGCGATGCCCGAGCGGAGCAGCGGCTCGACGGCGTCGCCGATGGCGCCGAACCCCTCCCCCACGGTCTGCCCCTGCAGGTACCGGTAGTGGATGCCCTCGGAGATCACCGCGAGCTTGAAGCAGGCCAGCCCGACGTAGAACCCGATCGCCGACAGGTCGCGGCCGCTGCGCTCGGCGTACCGGGCCACCACCTCGTCGGGCGACGGGAAGCCCGGCGCGTGCGACGCCTCCGCCCGCCCGGGGACGGGCGCCGTCCGCCTCATGTAGACGAGCAGGAGCGCGAGGTCGGTGAGCGGGTCGCCGAGCGTCGCCATCTCCCAGTCGAGGACGGCCGCCACCCGGTCGTCCGCGCCGACGAGAAGGTTGTCGAGCCGGTAGTCGCCGTGCACGATCGCCGGGGCGGACTCGGGCGGGACGTTCGCCTCCAGCAGCGCGTGCAGCTCGGCGGCGCCGTCGAGGTCCCGGCTGTGCGACGCGTCGAGCTGCTTCTTCCAGCGGCGCACCTGGCGTTCGAGGAAGCCCTCCGGCCGCCCGAAGCCGTCCAGCCCCACCTCGGCGGGGTCGACGCGGTGCAGGTCGACGAGGGTGTCGATCATCCGCCCGGCGATCGCGGCGACCCGCTCGGCGCCGAGCGGGACGAGCTCGTCCGCGCCGCGGTAGGGGGTCCCCTCGACCATCTCCATCACGTAGAACGGCGCGCCGAGCACGTCGGGGTCCTCGCAGAGCAGGTACGTCTCGGGAACGGGGACGGACGTGCCGGCGAGGGCGGTCATGACCCGGTACTCGCGGGACATGTCGTGCGCCGTCGCGAGGACGTGGCCGAGCGGCGGGCGCCGGACGATCCAGGAGCGCGTCCCGTCGGTCACCTCGTAGGTGAGGTTGGAGCGGCCGCCGGCGACGACGCGGGCGCGCAGCGGACCGGCGTCCGCCGGCCACAGCGCGCCGGGGCGGACCCGGTCGACGTGGCGCCGGAACCGGTCCAGCGGCAGGCCCGGGACGTCCCCGTCTCGAAATACCCGCAATGCACCCTCCTCGCCGATCCAAGCCCTTGTACCGTCTGGTCGGTATGGCGCAGTATTACGAGATGGGAACCCTCGCCACCCGGGGCCGGAGGGTCCCGGGGTCGCGCCCCCACCAGGCGGGCATCGGTGCGCCGATGACACCATACCGACCAGTTGGTATGCAATAGTCGAATCCCCATTGCCATTCTCGGTCGGCGGCATTACTTTTGCGGCACGACGCGAAGCGGTGTGAGCTTCGCCACCCTTGGCCGAAGGACCGACCGATGACGACGACCGACCCCCGGCACACCCGCGACCGGGCGCGCGGCCGCATCGGCGGCGCGCCGGACGAGGACGTCCGGCCCGCCCGCGGCGGGCGCGACCGGCCCGCCGCGCCCCCGGCCGGCCTCCGCACGCGACCGGAGGCGCCGGCCGCCGAGGCCCGAACGAGCACCGAGCAGGAGGAGGTCTTCGGCCCCGTCGGCGCCGCCGTCCAGCACGGCGGCGACGGCGCGGCACTCGCCATCGCCGGCGGCACCCCGTACGGGCCGCCCGGCACGGCGCGGGCGGACGACCGGGAACGCGCCGCCGCGTTCGCCGCCGCCCCGCGCCCTTTCTAGGACCGGTTCTCGGGGGAGACCAGCGCCCGGAGGAGTCCCTGACATGTCCGTTTCATCGTCCACCAACGACGGCGTCGCGCCCGGCGCCGACGCACCGCCCGGCATCGCGGCGCGGCTGTGGCGGCGGGACCTGCCGCACTACCCGGAGACGGGACGCCGCTACCTGTACCTCGGCATCGTGGTGATCACCACGATCGTCCTGTACTACCTGCTCTACATCCAGTACGCGGTGGCGACCTCCATCATGGAGCACTACCGCATGACGTTCGGCTTCTTCATCATGCTGTCGGTGATCGGCAACGCGATCGGCGCGTTCGCGTCGCTGTTCGCCGGCCTCGCCGACCGGTGGGGGCGCGCGAACCTGGTCGTGTACGGCCTGCTGATCGCGGGCGTGATCGTGCTCGTGCTGCCGCACTCCCCGAACAAGGGCGTGTACCTGGCGCTGTTCGCGGTGCTCAGCCTGATCGAGGGCATCGTGCTCGTCGCGACCCCCGCGCTGATCCGCGACTTCTCCCCGCAGCTCGGCCGCGCCACCGCCATGGGCTACTGGACGATGGGCCCGGTCATCGGCAGCCTCGTGGTCACCACGGTGACCAGCCACACCCTCGACAGCTCCACCTGGCAGGACGAGCTGACCTACTCGGGCATCGCGGCGCTCGCGGTGTTCGTCATCGCGCTGTTCGGGCTGCGCGAGCTGTCCCCGGCGCTGCGCGACCAGGTCATGGTGTCCATGCGCGACCGCGCGCTGATCGAGGCGCGGGCCCGGGGCATCGACCCGGAGGCGCAGCTGAAGGGCAGCTGGCGGCAGATGATGCGGCTGGACGTCGTCGGCTCGGCCTTCGCGATCAGCGTCTACCTGCTGCTGTACTACGCGGCGGTCGGCAACTTCGTCGTCTACTTCTCCGCGACGTTCGGCTACAGCGAGCAGCGCACCAACGCGCTCGGCAACTGGTACTGGGCGGCGAACGCGATCGCGCTGGTGGTGGCCGGCCTGATCTCCGACCGGCTGAAGGTCCGCAAGCCGCTGATGCTGATCGGCGGCATCGGCTCGGTGGTCTGCACGGCGGTCTTCGCCTCCTGGGCGACCGAGCCGAAGACCGGCTACTACGACTTCGCGTGGCTGTTCGTCGGGATCGGGATCTTCGGCGGCCTGGCGTACGCGCCGTGGATGGCGGGCTTCACCGAGACGGTGGAGAAGCACAACCCGGCGGCGACCGCGACGGGCCTGGCCGTGTGGGGCTGGATCCTGCGGATCGTCGTGGCGTGCTCGGCGCTGTTCGTGCCGATCGTGGTGAACTCGGTGACGCCGATCGTGGAGCACGGCGCCGAGGTGAAGGCCGCGTCCGCGCAGGCGCAGCAGGCGCTTGCGATCACGACCGCGCACCCGCAGATCTTCGCCGAGCTGGCGAAGTACCCGCCCGGGCAGGCCCCGGCGGAGCTGCAGGCGCGGGCGGCCCAGGAGGTCGGCGTCGCCGGCCTGCAGACGGTCGCGAAGGCGCAGCCGCAGCTGAAGATCCTCAAGGAGCACGGCGCGGACGTGCAGAAGGCGGCCAAGGACGGCCCCGGGCAGTGGCAGACCTGGTGGTACGTGGCGCTGGGCGGCCAGGTCGTGTTCATCCCGTTCATCTTCATCATGAGCGGGCGCTGGAGCCCCCGGAAGGCGCGCGAGGACGCCGAGGCGCACCAGAGGGCGATCGAGAAGGAGATGGCCCAGCTCACCTGAGCGCGGCGCCGCTGAGCGCATGAACCGCCCCTGATCCAGGGGAACCGATCCACCGGCCGGGACGCCCCGGCCGGTGGATCGCTGATTTCCGGCATGCCGCAGAAACTTAGGCAGGCAAACCTATAGGCACCTTATAGAAGCAAGTGATATATATCAGGACATGGATGCGCGGCCCCCGCTCGACGAGCTGGAACTGGCGGCCGGCCTCGGCCGCCTCTACTCGCTCATGCGCTCGCTGTCGCTGCCCCGCGACCTGTCCATGACGACCGTCTCGACGCTGGCCACGCTCGAGCGCCGCGGCCCGTGCCGGGTGACGGAGCTGGCCGCGCTGGAGGGCGTCACGCAGCCGGCGATGACGCAGCTGGTGTCCCGGCTCGAACGGGAGGGGCTCGCCGAGCGCCGCGCGCTCGCCGGCGACCGCCGGGTCGTCGCGGTGCACCTGACCGACGCCGGGCGCGCCGACCTGGCGCGGCGGCGCGCCGGGCAGGCCAAGCGGCTCGCCGAGCTGCTGGCGGGGCTGCCCGCATCCGACCGGGCGGCGATCGCCGCGGCCCTGCCGGCCCTGGACCGGCTGGCCGGCGCCGCCCTCGGCGTCCCCGACACACCTGCTTCCGGAGAGTGCGAATGAGTCAGCCGTCCGCGGGCGCGCAGAGCCCCTTCAAGCAGCCGAAGGCCGTGTGGGCCGTGGCGTTCGCGTGCGTGGTGTCGTTCATGGGCATCGGCCTGGTCGACCCGATCCTGCCCGCGATCTCGGCGGACCTGCACGCCTCGCCCAGCCAGGTCACCCTGCTGTTCACCAGCTACCTGGTGGTGACGGCGGTCGCGATGCTGGTGACCGGGTTCGTGTCCAGCCGGATCGGCGCCAAGCGCACGCTCATCGCCGGGCTCGTGCTGATCGTGGTGTTCAGCGCGCTCGCCGGGACGTCCGGCAGCATCTCCGGGATCATCGGCTTCCGGGCCGGCTGGGGCCTCGGGAACGCGCTGTTCATCGCGACGTCCCTGGCCGTCATCGTCGCCTCGGCCAGCGGCGGGCTCGGCGGCGCGATCATCGCCTACGAGTCCGCGCTCGGCCTCGGCATCGCCGTCGGGCCGCTGCTCGGCGGGCTGCTCGGCGACATCAGCTGGCGCGGCCCCTTCTACGGCGTCGCGGTGCTGATGGCGATCGCGCTGATCGCGACGATCACCCTGGTGAAGCCGCAGCCGAAGCCCGCGCGCACGACCTCGATCGCCGACCCCATCAAGGCGCTGCGGCACCGCGGCCTGCTGGTGATGAGCCTGACCGCGCTCTGCTACAACTGGGGCTTCTTCACCGTCCTCGGCTACGCGCCGTTCCCGATGCACCTGAGCGCGCTGAGGCTCGGCCTGGTGTTCACCGGCTGGGGGCTGCTCGTCGCGGTGTTCGCGGTGTTCGGCGCGCCCTGGCTGCAGCGGCGGCTCGGCCTCGCCCGCACCCTGTACTTCAACCTCGCGCTGTTCGCCGTCGACGTGCTCGTCATCGCGGTCTTCGTGAACTCGCAGGCCACGCTGATCGTCGCGGTGATCGTCGCGGGCGTGTTCATCGGCGTGAACAACACGGTGACGACGCAGGCCGTGATGATGGTGGCGCCGGTGGAGCGCCCGGTCGCGTCCGCGGCGTACGGGTTCGTCCGGTTCATCGGCGGCGGCCTCGCGCCCTTCGCGGCGGGCAAGATGGCCGAGCACGCCAACATCCACGTCCCGTTCGCCGTCGGCGCGGCCGCGATCGCGCTCGGGATCGGCGTCCTCGCCATCGGGCACCGTGACCTCGCGCGCGCGGAGCGCAACCAGGCCGAGGTGGACGCGGAGGCGGCCGGAGGCCAGGCCGACGCGGAGGTCACGGAGGCCGCGGAGGCCGGTTCCGGATCCGGGTCGTAGCGCTCCGTACGGGCTGTCCCCGGGCGCACAAAAGATCGCGATCTTTGTGCGCCCGGATGCGTAGCCGGGGCGCGCGGCGAGGGAGTTGGATCGCCCCATGAAGATCGCCGTGCGGGCGGCGATGATCGTGGCCGCGGTGCTCACCGCGTTCATCGCCCACCCCCTGCCCGCCGGAGCGGCACAGGACGCTCCCGGAACGACCGAGCACTCCGTCGCCATGGGCGACTGGAACCGCCCCTACCTGCTCCACCTCCCGCCGGGCGCGAAGCCCGGCGCGCGGCTGCCGCTCATCGTCGCGCTGCACGGCGGCCTGAACGACGCCGCGTACGTGGAGAACCAGAGCGGCCTCGACAAGGTCGCCGACCAGGACGGCTACGCCGTCGCCTACCCCGACGGGCTGCTCGGCACCTGGAACGCCGGCGCCTGCTGCTGGTTCGCCCGCTGGGCGGGCGTCGACGACGTCGGGTTCCTCGACAAGCTCATCGACACCCTGGTGAAGCAGGGCGTCGCCGATCCCGCCCGGGTGTTCATGACCGGGTTCTCCAACGGCGGCGGGATGGCCTACCGGTACGCGTGCGAGCGGGCCGACAAGGTCGCCGGGATCGCCGTGGTGTCCGGCGCGCTCGCCATCGGCTGCACGCCGAATCGGCCCGTGTCGGTGCTGGCCTTCCACGGGACATGGGATCCGTCCGTCCCCTATACGGGCGGCGGGAACATGGACGCCGACGTGCATTTCCCGTTCATCGGCGTGCAGTTACTCATGGAGTTCTGGAGATGGGTGGACAAGCTGCCCGCCCTCTCCTGGCCCGTGCCGGACGGCCCCGAAGGCTGCGTGGGCACCGGGCCTGGAGCCGTCGAGGTCGCGCTGTGCACCAAGCAGCAGGGCGGCCACGAATGGCCTGACTACGCCAGCAAGCTCATCGGCGAGTTCTTCGCGAGCCGCCCTTCGCTGCCGAAGCCGGCGACCTGACCGGCCCCCGCTTCGGGTCGAGGGCGGGCCCACCCCCGGGCCCGCCCTCGGGTCATCGCGTCACGCGGTGAGGCTGCGCGGACGCAGGTCCGTCCAGTTCTCGGTGATGTAGGCGAGGCAGTCGGCCCGGGCGCCCGGGCCGAACACCGTGGTCCAGCCGGACGGGACGTCGGCGAACCCGGGCCACAGCGAGTGCTGGCCCTCGGCGTTGACCAGGACGAGGAACGTGCCGTCCGGGTCGTCGAACGGGTTGGTCATCACGCCTCCTGCGGGACGCTCGCGAGGCGCGCCGAGCGCCGCGCGATGGACTGGACGATCTCTCCGGTGCGCACCGCCGTCATCGACAGCAGCGACGAGGCGATGCCGTGGCTGTGCTCGGTGGCCCCCTGCAGGTAGACGCCCCAGGCGCGGCCGGGCTCGGTGGCGATGCGGTAGTCGCGCTCCATGACGGGGCGGCCGTCGGGGCGTGTCCGGCACCGGGCGCCGGCCTCGCCGAGCAGGTCGAACGGGTCGCGCTCGCGGTAGCCGGTGGCGTAGACGACGGCGTCGGCGTCGAGGTCCGCCGTCTCGCCGGTGGGCAGGAACGCGACCCGCACCCGCACGCCGCCGGCGTCCTCGCGGACGTCGACGACGCGGGAGGCGTTGAGGATCCGCAGCCGCTCGGCGCCGGCGACCTTCTCGGCGTAGGAGCGCCGGTACAGCTCGTCGATGAGGTCGAGGTCCACGACGGAGTAGTTGGTGTTGCGGGAGTAGCCGAACAGCATCTCCTTCACCTCGTCCGGCGCCGCGTAGTAGTGGTCGACGGCGGCCGGGTCGAAGATCCGGTTGGCGAACGCGCTGTCGTCGGCGGGCGAGTAGCCGTAGCGGGCGAAGACCGCGCAGACCTCAGCCGACGGGTGCGTGCGGTGCAGGTACTCGGCGGCCTCGGCGGCGCTCTGCCCGGCGCCGACGACCACGAGCCGGCGCGGCTCCCAGCCGGGGCGCTCGTCCAGCCGGGTCAGCAGGTCCTCGGTGTGCCAGATCCGCTCCCCCGGCCGGACGCCCTCGGGCAGGACAGGGTCGAGGCCGGCGCCGATCACGACGTTGCGGGCGAGGTGGGTCTCCAGTTCGTCGTCGCGGCGGACGACGACCTCCAGCGTCCCGGCGTCGTGCTCGCGCAGCGCGACGACCTCCGCCCCGTACCGGACGCGCCCGGCGAACGCGGCGGCGGTCCATTCGAGGTAGTCGTGGAACTCCACCCGCGTCGGGAACATCGTCTTGTGGTTGACGAAGTCGACGAGGCGGCCCTTGGCGTGCAGGTAGGACAGGAACGAGTAGGGGCTGGCCGGGTTCCGCAGCGTCACCAGGTCCTTGAGGAAGTGGACCTGCATCGTCGCGCCGTCGATGAGCATGCCGCGGTGCCAGCCGAACGCGGGCTGCTTCTCGAAGAACACCGCGTCCGCCGACGGGTGCGCCTCTTCCAGCGCGACGGCGAGCGCGAGGTTGGACGGGCCGAACCCGATGCCGATGACGTCGCGGACGTGCGGGCGGGTCTCCTCCGCCGTCAGGTCCTTCGGCATCAGGCCGCCTTCGCCGCGGCCGCCGCCTTGGCGATCTGCGGGACGACATGGTCGACGACGTAGGGGACCGACAGCGCGGTCGGGGTGCGCAGCGGCCAGAACGCCTTCAGGTCGAGGCGGACGTAGGAGCCGCGCTTGACGACGGGCAGGCCGGAGAACAGCTTGTCGCCCTCGAACTTCTTCTGCGTCGCCGGGTCGTCGTTGTAGTAGCTGAGCAGGACGTCGGTGTCGAGCACGGACAGCTTCTCCATGCTCAGCTCGGCGGCGAACCCGTCGCCGGGCAGCTTGCTGAGCTTGTCGGGCAGCACCATGCCGAACTGCTCGAACAGCTTCACGCTGGTGTCGTCCTTCGACTTCATCACGCCGATGTTGCCGCTCGGGAACACGCTGGTCAGCGCGAAGCCCTTGCCCTGGAGCTCGGGATGAGCGGTCTTCACCGACGCGATCTTCGCCTCGGCCGCGGCGACGACCTTCTCGCCGTCGGCGGAGCGGCCGACGGCCTTGGCGACCTGCCGGGTGATCTGCTGCCAGGAGTCCTCGGCGGGCCCGGTCTGGTAGGCGACGGTCGGCGCGAGCTTGGAGAGCTTGCCGTACTCCTTGTCGATGGTGAAGTCGCCGCCGGCGAGGATCAGGTCGGGCCGCAGCGCGGCGATCTTCTCCAGGTCGAAGCCGGAGTCCCCGGCGGTGAGCAGCGCGGGCTTCCCGCCGGTGACCTTCGGGGCGCTCCACGGGGCGAGGCCGTCCTTCTGGATCCCGGTGAGCTCCACCATCCCGACCGGCTGGACGCCGAGCGCGAGGAGCGCGTCCTGGTCGACCTCGCCGAGCGCGACGATCCGCTTCGGCGCGGACTTGACGGTGGCGGTGCCGAGCTTGCCGGTGATCGTGACCGGGAACGATCCGGCCGCGCCGCCGGAGGAGGCCTTGGCGGGCTCGTCGTCGCCGCCGCACGCCGCGGTCAGCGCGAGACCGAGGACGAGCGCGCCGGTGGCGGCCAGACGCCGCGTCAGTGTGCGCATGAGGGCCGGTGTCCTTCCAGGTGGTCCAGGGGGTGTCGGGGAGTGATCTTAGGTTAGCCTTACCTTACTAATCAATGATCCGCGGGGTATGACCCGCCTCACCCCTCTCCTCGGCCCCGTCCAGCCGGGCCAGCAGGCCCGCCACGGTCGGCGCCGCCATCAGCGCCGCGATCCGCGCCCCCGCGCAGCCGGGCTCGCGGCGGATCCGCCGCACCAGCCGCATCGCCAGCAGCGAGTGCCCGCCGAGGTCGAAGAAGTCGTCGTCCGGGCCCACCTCGGGCACGCCGAGCTCCTCGGCGAAGATGCGGCACAGCACCGCCTCCCGGTCGTCCCCGCGCCGCACCCCACCGGGCGCGGGCGGGGCGTCCGCGGCCGCGACGGCGCGGGCGGTGAGGACGGCGGGCAGCGCGCCGACGGGCGTGCCGGGGTCGCGCGCGACGGTCTCCAGCAGCGCGACCAGCCCGGCGGCCATCGTCTCGGCCGTGCCCCGGTCGAACAGGTCGGCGGAGTAGTCGACGATCAGCCGCAGGCCGTCGCCGCGCTCCCGGAAGATGAAGTCCAGGTCGAACTTCGCGGCGGACGGCCCGAACGACGCCTCCCGCTGCTCCAGGCCGGGGAAGCGCACCTCGCCGGGGTCCTGGTTCTCGTAGCCGACCATCACCTGGAACAGCGGGTTGCGTCCCGGCACGCGCCTCGGGCGCAGCGCCTCCACGACCGCCTCGAACGGCAGGTCCTGGTTGGCGAGGCCCGCGAGCCCGGCCTCCCGGACGCGGCCGAGCAGCTCGGCGAACGTCGGCTCCCCGGACACGTCGGCGCGCAGCACGAGCGTGTTGACGAAGAAGCCGACGAGGTCCGCGGCGGCGTCCTCGGTGCGTCCCGCGACGGGGCTGCCGAGCGGGATGTCGTCGCCCGCGCCCATCCGGTGCAGCAGCGCGGCGACGGCCGCCTGGCACACCATGAACACGCTGGCGCCCGCGTCGCGCGCGACGCGGCGGAGCCGTCCGGTCAGGCCGGGCGGCAGGTCCGCGGCGAGGGTCCCGCCGCGCTGCCCCGCCGTCCCGGGCCTCGGCCGGTCGGCCGGCAGCGCGATCTCCTCCGGCGCGCCGGCGAGGGCCCGCACCCAGTGGGCGAGCTGCCGCGCGTGCACGCTGCCCGGGTCGAGCGGGTCGCCGAGCAGTTCGGCCTGCCACAGCGTGTGGTCGGCGTACTGGACGGGCGGCGCCTCCCAGCCGGGCGGCGTCCCGTCGAGCCGCGCGGTGTACGCCCCCGCGACGTCGCGGGCGAACGGCCCGAACGACCACTCGTCGAAGGCGATGTGGTGGAAGACCGCGAGCAGCAGGTGCTCCCGCTCCCCCTCCGGGAACACCGCGACGCGCAGCGGGATGTCGCGGGCCAGGTCGAACGGCCGGGCGATGACGTCCTCGGGCGCGCCCGCCGCGACCTCCAGGACGGGACGTGCGTCGTCCGCGTCGAGGATCCGCTGGTAGGGCGTGCCGTCGTGCTCGGCGAAGACCGTCCGCAGGGCCTCGTGCCGGGCGACGACGTCGCCGATCGCCGCTTCGAGGGCGGCCAGGTCCAGGTCACCGCGCAGCCGGACGGCGAGCGGCAGATGGTAGGCGTCGCGCGGCCCGTCGTCCTCGCGGAGCAGCTGGTCGAGCAGCCACAGGCGGCGCTGCGCCGGCGACAGCGGGATCCGCTCGGGGCGCTCGCGCGGCGCGAGGGCGGGACGCGGCGCCTCGTCCTCGTCGCCGCCCAGCCGCCCGGCCAGCTCCGCCACGGTCGGCGCCTCGAACAGGTCGCGGATCGCGAGCCGCGCGCCGAGCGCCGCGCGCGCCCGGCCGACGAGCCGCGTGGCGAGCAGCGAGTGCCCGCCGAGGTCGAAGAAGTCGTCGTCGACGCCCACGCCCGGCGCGTCCAGCACCTCGGCGAACAGCGTGCACAGCACCCGCTCGACGGGCGTGCGCGACGGGCGCCCGCCCGCGCGGCGCGGGCCGTCCCGGGTCGGGTCGGGCAGCGCGCGGCGGTCGAGCTTGCCGTTCACCGTGAGCGGGAGCGCGTCCAGCGTCACGATGGCGCTCGGCACCATGTAGCCGGGCAGCCGCCGCTTCAGGCTCTCCCGGACGCGCGCGCCGAGCACGCCGTGATCGCGGGCCGCCACCGGATCGTTCGCGTACGCCGACGGCGCCCTTCCCGGCTCCGCCGGGAGGTTCGCCGCTCCCCCGCCGAAGACGGCGTCGTAGCATCCGGCCTGCGCGGACGGCGTGAGCACCACGTCCGGGAACAGCGCGTACAGCGCTTCCGGCTCGACGCCTTCGGGCGCGGCGGCGAGCGCCTCTCGCGCCTCGTCCGCCGTTCCGCCGTCGCGGAGTACCCGCAGCGCCGCCGCCTCTCCGGACAGCCGTGGATCGGGGATACCCCTCACTCGCAACGCCCCGCCCGGCGCCGCGTCGGCGAGCGCGCGGAGGGCGGCGAGGCGGGCGCCATCGCCCTGCTCGTCGGGAGTCGCGGCGTGGTCGTCCAGCGCCGCCCAGTCCATGACCGACGTGTCAGGTACGGGCGGGACGCCGGGGCCCGGCTTCCACAGGACGGCGTCGAAGCGGTGGCGGGTCAGCTCGTTGTGGTGGACGCCCCGCTTGGTGAGGACGTCGACGCGCGCGGGGCCGTCCAGCGCGGTGAAGAAGGCCGGGTCGAGGAGGAGTTCCTTCTCCATCCGCACGGCGCGTTCGACGGCGCGCAGGTCGGTGCCGCCGCGTCCGAGCTGGATCGCGGCGTGGAAGTGATGGATCGTCCGCAGGTCGCGGACGTCGCCGACGAACAGCTTTCCGCCGGGGGTGAGCAGGCGCATCGCCTTGGCGATGACGTCCTGGAGGTAGGCGGCGCCCGGGAAGTACTGGACGACCGAGTTGATCACGATCGTGTCGAAGTGCGCTTCGGGCAGGCCCTCGGTGTCGTGGGCGGGGCGGTGGCTCAGCCGGACGGGCGAGTCCGGGCCGAGGTCGGCGCGCAGCTTGGCGATGACGGGCTCGGAGAAGTCCGTCCCCCAGTACTCCTCGGCCTCCGGGGCGAGCCGGGTGAGGAGCAGGCCGGCGCCGACGCCGATCTCCAGGACGCGGCGGGGCCGCAGCGCGCGGATGCGCTCGACGGTCGTGTCGCGCCATTCGCGCATGTCGTCGAGCGGGATCGGGGCGCCGTCGTAGCTGCTGTCCCAGCCGGCGAACTCCTCGTGGTGGACGACCGTGCCGACCTCGGTGTACTCGGCGTCGTAGATCTGCCGCCATTCGGCGAGCTGCTCGTCGGCGGCGCCGTCGCGGGACCCGTCCGGGACGACGTAGCCGATGATCCGCTTCACGCCGGGGACGTCGGTGGCCGCGGCGACGACGGCGGCCTGCCCGACGCCGGGCTCGGCGGCGAGCGCGGTCTCGATCTCGCCGAGCTCGACGCGGTAGCCGCGGATCTTCACCTGGTCGTCGGTCCGGCCGAGGAAGTCGATGTTGCCGTCGTCGCGGACCCGGACGAGGTCGCCCGTCCGGTACATGCGGCCGCCGGTGAACGGGTCGGCGACGAAGCGCTCGGCGGTCAGGTCGGGGCGACCGAGGTAGCCGCGCGCCAGTCCGGCGCCCGCGATGTACAGCTCGCCGGGCGCGCCCGGCGGGACGGGCCGCAGCCACGCGTCGAGGACGTGGGCGCGGGTGTTCCAGATCGGCTTCCCGACCGTGGGGGTGGCGCTGTCCTCGGTGCCGCCGCCGAGCGTGTTGATCGTGTACTCGGTGGGGCCGTACAGGTTGTAGCCGAGGACGCCGTCGGCGCCGGCGAGCCGGTCCCAGACGGACGCGGGGACGGCCTCGCCGCCGAGCAGCACGAGCGGCGGCCGGTGCTCGCCGTCCAGCAGCCCCTCGTCGAGGAGCTGCTGTGCGTAGGTGGGGGTCACGTTGATGACGTCGACGCGGTGTTCGCGCAGGTAGGCGGTGAGCGCCTCGGCGTCGCGCCGCAGGTCCTCGTCGCAGACGTGCACCTCGTGGCCCTCGATGAGCCAGAGCAGCTCCTCCCACGACATGTCGAAGGAGAACGACACGGTGTGCGCGATCCGCAGCCGCCGCCCCGCCGCCCTCACGACGGGGTCGAAGATGTTGGCGCGGTGGTTGAACTGCATGTTCGTCAGGCCCCGGTACGGGGTGACGACGCCCTTCGGGCGGCCCGTGGAGCCCGACGTGTAGATCACGTAGGCGGGGTGGTCGAGGCGTCCGGGGGTGCCGGGCGCGAAGCCGGGCAGCTCGCCGGGTTCGACGTCGGAGCCGGGCAGGGCGGCGAGCGCCCGCGCGGTGCCGGGGTCGTCCAGGGCGAGGGTGGTTCCGGTGAACGTGAGGCCGGCGGCGATGCCGCGGTGCGAGACGAGGACCGCCGGGGACGCGTCCGCGATCATGTAGTCGAGCCGGTCGGCCGGGAGGTCGAGTTCGAGAGGCAGGTAGGCGGCGCCGGTGCGCAGGACGGCGAACAGCGCGACGACCATCTCGGCGGAGCGCGGCAGGGCGAGCGCGACGACGCGTTCCGGACCGGCGCCGTTCGCGAGCAGCAGCCGCGCGAGGCGGTTGATCTCGGCGTTCAGCTCGCCGTAGGTGAGGCGGACGTCCGGGAGCGAGACCAGCGCGGTGTCGCCGGGCTGCTCGGCGGCGCGTTCGGCGAGGAGCTCGGCGACGGTCTGCTCGGGGACGGGGTGCCAGGCCTCGTCCCAGTCGCGGCGCAGCCGGTCGCGTTCCCCGGGAAGCAGCAGGTCGAGGCGGTGGCACGGCGCGTCCGGCGCGTCGGCGATCTGCGCGAGGACCCGGACGTAGCGGTCGGTGACGCGCTCGGCCTCCGCCTCGGTGAACGCGTCGCCCCGGTACATGACGCGGAGCGCGGCGCCCGGGTCGACGACCATGGTGATCGGGTAGTGGGTGGCGTCGCGGACCTCGCGGCCGGTGACGCGGAGCGCGCCGTCCGGCCCGAACCCGCGGTCGGTGGGCATGCCGGGGAAGTTCTGGAAGACGAACAGCGTGTCGAACAGGGTCCCGAGGCCGGTGGCGCGCTGGACGTCGGCGAGCGCGACGTAGGAGTGGTCGAACAGCTCCGACTGCGCGGCCTGGACGCGTTCGAGCACGGCGGTCAGCGGGTCGCCGGGGCCGGCCTGCACGCGGACCGGCACGGTGTTGAACAGCAGGCCGACCATGGACTCGACGCCGTCGACGTCGGGGTGGCGGCCGGAGACAGAGGCGCCGAACACCACGTCGTCGCGGCCGGTCATCCCCATCAGCGTCAGGCCCCACGCCGTCTCGAAGAGGGTGCCGGGGGTGACGCCGTGGTCGCGGGCGACCGCGTGGAGGCGTCCGGCGAGCCCGGCGGGCAGCGCGCGGTGCACCTCGCCGGCGGCGGCGAGGTCGGCGGGACGGTCGGCCAGGCCGGGGCGGACGAGCGCCGGCTCGTCGAACCCGCCGAGCGCGCGGCGCCAGGCGTCCACGGCGGCGCCGCGGTCCTGCCGCCCGATCCAGTCCAGGTACGCGCGGAACGGCGGGACGGGACGCGCGGCCTCGGCGGCGGCGTCGGTGTAGGCGTTCAGCAGCGAGGTGACGAGCAGGCCGCCGGACCAGCCGTCCAGCAGGATCAGCTCGGACGTCAGCACGAGGCGGTGGTCGTGCTCGCCGAGGCTCGCGAGCGCGAACCGGATCAGCGGCGGCGCGGCCGGGTCGAACGGCTCGGCGCGCTGCGCGTCGACGAACGCGCCGAGGCCGTCCTCGCCGGAGACCTCGGCGTGCGTCCAGGGCGTCTCCCATGCGTCGGGCACGAACTGGACGGCGCGGTCGCCGTCGGTACGGAACCCGGCGCGCAGGTTGGGGAACTTCGCCAGGACGGCGTGCGCCGCGTCCGCCATCCGTGCCGGGTCGACGGGGCCGGACAGCGTCACGACGGCCTGCTGCACGTAGATGTCGCGGCCTTCGCCCGCCATCATCAGGTGGAACAGCAGGCCTTCCTGCAGCGGCGACAGCGGCAGCTCGCCGGTGGTCTCGTCCGCGGCGGCCCCGGCGGGCGCCGTCGTGCCGGCGGCCTGTGCGAGGGCCTCGACGGTCCGGAGCCGGAACACGTCGCGGACGGTGAACGACAGCCCGGCGCGGCGGGCGCGCGCGACGAGCAGCGCCGCGCCGATGCTGTCGCCGCCGGAGCGGAAGAAGTCGTCGTCGGCGCCGACCGCGTCGCGGCCGAGGACGGCGGCGGCGAGCCGCGCGAGGACGCGCTCGGCCTCCGTCGCGGGGGCGCGCCCCGTCCCAGGCCGTTCCGGGTCGGGCAGCGCCCGCCGGTCGATCTTGCCGTTCGGGGTGGCGGGCAGCTCGTCCAGCACCAGCAGCTCGGCCGGGACGAGGTGGGCGGGCAGGACGTCGCGGAGCCGGTCGAGCACCGCGCCGGCGTCGGCGTCGCCGGTGACGTAGCCGATCAGCCGGGACCCGCGCACGGCGACGGCGGCGCGGCGGACGCCGTCCTGCGCCGACAGGGCCGCCTCGACCTCGCCCGGCTCGATCCGGAACCCGCGCAGCGCGATCTGGTCGTCGGCGCGGCCGAGGAAGTCCAGGCCGCCGTCGCGGCGGCGGCGCACCCGGTCGCCGGTCCGGTAGAGGCGGGAGCCGGGCGGGCCGAACGGGTTCGCGACGAACCGCTCGGCGGTGCGGGCGGGGTCGCCCAGGTAGCCGCGCGCGAGGCCGTCGCCCGCGAGGTACAGCTCGCCGGCGGGCACCTCGCGCAGCGCGGCGTCCAGGACGTACGCGCGGGTGTTGGCGATCGGGGCGAGTCCTCCGCCTTCCGCGATCAGGCTGTCCCCGGCGGCCTCCGAGCAGCCGTAGAGGTCGACGAGCCGGGCGGGGACCTGCGCCGCGAGGGCTGCGGGCAGCGCCTCGCCGCTGCTGATCCAGGTGGTGACGGACGGCGGCAGGCCGCGCTCCACCAGCGCGGCCAGCAGGCTCGGGACGAGCGTGACCGTCCGCACCCCGTGCCGTTCGATGAAGTCGCCGAGCGCGACGGCGTCCGCCGCGGTGGCGTCGTCGGCGATCACGACGGTGTCGCCCGCGACGAGGCCGCCGAGCAGCTCGGTGGTGCCGTCGATGAACGCGGGCGAGCTCTTGGCGACGCGGACGCCGGGCTCGGTGAGGCCGGCGCCCCACGCGAGCCGGTTGGCGAGCGCCTCCTGCGTGCCGGCGACGGCCTTGGGCGTCCCGGTCGAACCCGACGTGAAGATGACGTAGGCGAGGTGGCCGGGCCGCACGTCGGACCGCTCCCGGGGCGGTGCGTCGAGGGGTGGCTCGTCGCGCCCGAGGACGAGCAGGGGGCGGGCGGCGTCCAGCATCGCGTCGACTCTCGCCCGCGGGTAGGCCAGGTCGATCGGCAGGTAGGCGGCGCCGGTCTTGAGGACGGCCAGCAGCGCGACCGCGAACGCGTCGGAGCGCGGCAGGGCGATGCCGACGACGCGTTCGGGTCCCGCGCCGGCCGCCGCGAGCCGGTCGGCGAGGGCCTCGGCGCGGCGGTCCAGGTCGGCGTAGGTGATCGCGGTGCCGCCGAAGACCAGGGCGGTCGCGTCCGGGGTACGCGCGGCCTGCGCCTCGACCAGCGCGGCGACCGTGCGGGCGGGCAGGTCGCGGGCCGTGTCCGGGTGCTCGACGGGCGTGCCGAGCGCGGACAGGCGGCGGCCGGGATCGGCGGTGACCTGGGCGAGCAGGCGGGCGAGGTCGTCCAAGAGGCCCTCGACCGTGGCGGCGTCGAAGAGGTCCTCGGCGTAGGCGGCGAACCCCTCGATGTCGTCGGCGCCGGCGGGGCCTTCGGCGAAGTACAGGTCGAGGTCGAACTTGACGCCGCCGGTCGCGGGCAGGAACGGCTCGGCGCGCACGCCGGGCAGCGCGAGCCGGACGTCGTCCAGCCGCTGGTGGACGATCATCACCTGGAACAGCGGGTTGCGCGCGAGCGACCTCTCCGGCGCGAGGCGCTCCACCACGCGCTCGAACGGGACGTCCGCGTGCGAGAACGCGGCGAGGTCGGCGGCGCGGACCCGCTCCAGCAGCTCGGTGAACGCGGGGTCGCCGGACAGGTCGGTGCGCAGCACGAGCGGGTTGACGAACACGCCGACGAGCCCGGCGAGGTCCTCGTCGGCGCGCGCGGCGATGGGCGTGCCGAGCGCGACGTCGTCACCGGCGCCGGACCGCTGGAGCAGCGCGGCGACGGCGGCGTGCAGGACCATGAACACGCTGGTGCCGGTGGCGCGGGCGAGCCGCCGCGCCCCGGCGGCCGGGAGCCGGAACGGGACGAGCCCGCCGCGGTGGCTCGGCTCGGCGGGGCGCGGCCGGTCGAACGGCAGCACGGTCTCCTGCGGCAGCCCGGACAGCGCCCGCTCCCAGTGGCCGAGCCCTTCGGCGACGTCGGTCGAGGTCTCGCGCTCCCATGCCGCGTAGTCGGCGTACTGGACGGGCAGCGGCTCCCAGGCCGGCGCCTCCCCGGCGCGGCGGGCCTCGTAGGCGCGGGCGAGATCGGCGAGCAGCGGCGTGAACGACCACTCGTCGGCCGCTGCGTGGTGCAGCAGCAGGGTCAGCGACCATTCCTCGTCGCCGGTGCGGACGAGAGTGCCGCGGACGGGAAGGTCGGCGGCGATGTCGAAGACGTGCGACGCGGCTTCCCGCTCGATGGCCGCGCGCTGCTCCGGGCTCTCGGCGCGGGCGTCGACGACGGTGAAGTCCACGGGCGTGCCGGGGTCGAGGATCCGCTGGACGGGCAGTCCGTCATCGCCCTCGACCAGCAGGGTGCGCAGCGCCTCGTGGCGGGCGACGACGTCGGCGAACGCGGCGCGCAGCGCGACGGGATCGAGGGCGCCGGTGAGCCGCAGGCCGAACGGCAGGGCATAGGACGCGGATGGTCCGCGCAGCCGCTCCTCCAGCCACATGCCGCGCTGCGCCGCCGACGCGGGCACCGTCGACGGCCGCTCCACGTCCCGGACGCGGACGCCGTGCCGCGCGACCAGGCGCGGGGCGAGCGCGGCGACGGTCGGCGCCTCGAACACGTCGGCGATGGAGAACTCCGCGTCCAGGACGGTGCGGACGCGGGCGGCGAGCTTCGCGGCGAGCAGCGAGTGGCCGCCGAGCGCGAAGAAGTCGTCGTCGACGCCGACCCGCTCGTACCCGAGCAGCTCGGCGAACAGGGCGCACAGCGCGGCCTCGCGGGCGTCGCGCGGCTCCCGGCCGTCCGCGCGCGCGCCGGGCGCGGGGAGCGCGCGGCGGTCGAGCTTGCCGTTGACGGTCATCGGCAGCGCGTCGAGGCGGACGAGGGCGCCCGGCACCATGTAGGCGGGCAGTCCGGCGGCGAGCGCGGCGCGCAGCCCATCCTCGCCGGGGGCATCGGGACCGGCGACGTAGTAGCCGACGAGGCGCGGTTCCCCGGGCCGGTCCTCGCGGACGACGACGGCCGCCTGCGCGACGCCCGGCAAGGCGGCGAGCACGGCCTGCACCTCGCCGGGCTCGATCCGGAAGCCGCGGATCTTCACCTGGTCGTCGGTGCGGCCGAGGTACTCGACGGAGCCGTCCCGGGTCCAGCGGGCGAGGTCGCCGGTCCGGTACATGCGGGTGCCGGGCGGGCCGTACGGGTCGGCGACGAACCGCTCCGCCGTCAGGTCGGGGCGGCCGACGTAGCCGCGGGCGAGCTGCGTCCCCGACAGGTACAGCTCGCCGGGGATCCCGGCCGGGACGGGCCGCAGCGACGCGTCCAGGATGCGGGCCCGGGTGTTCCACAGCGGGCGGCCGATGCCGGGTTCCGGCAGGTCGGCGGCGGTGGCGTAGATGGCAGTCTCGGTCGGCCCGTACATGTTCGCCGCGCCGCGGGCGCGCGCCGTCAGCTCCTGCGCGAGCGCGGCGGGGAGCGCCTCGCCGCCGGTGATGATCCGGAGGCCGTCGAGCGCGGCGGGGTCGAGGGAGCCGAGCAGCGACGGCGTGGCCTGCAGGTGCGTGACGCCGCGGCCGAGGAGGCGCGCGAGCGCCGCCGGGTCCCGGACGGTCTCGCGGGACGCGAGGACGATCGTCGCGCCGGTGACCAGCGGCAGGCAGACCTCCAGCGTCGCGATGTCGAACGCGATGGTGGTGACCGCGGCCCACCGGTCCCCGGGCCCGAGCGGGTGCTCGGCCCGCATCCGCGCGACGAGGTTCGCGAGGGCGCGGTGCGGGACCGCGACGCCCTTCGGGCGGCCCGTCGAACCGGAGGTGTAGATGACGTAGGCGAGGTCGTCGGGATCCGGTTCGCGGACGATGGGATCGGCCGCGTCGAGGTCGCCGTCCAGGACGACGACGTCCGCACCGTCCGGCAGCAGGCCGGCCGTCTCCGGTGCCGCGACCGCGCAGAGCGCGCCCGCGTCCTCCAGCATGTAGGCGACGCGGTCGCGCGGATGGTCGGGGTCGAGCGGCAGGTAGGCGGCGCCCGACTTCAGCACCGCGAGGACGGCCGTCACGAGGTCTGCGGTGCGCGGCAGCGCGAGCGCCACGACGGCGTCCGGCCCGGCGCCGCGCGCGCGCAGCACGGCGGCCAGCGCGGACGACCGCCGGTCCAGTTCGGCGTAGGTGAAGGTCTCTCCGGACTCGGTCTCGACGGCGGTCGCACCGGGCGTGCGGGCGGCCTGCTCGGCGAACAGCGCGGCGATGCCGGGGCCGGTGACGTCCCGGCCGGTCGCGTTGGACGCCTCCAGCCGGGCCGCCTCCTCGGCGTCCATGAGCGCGAGCGCGCCGACCGGCCGGTCCGGGTCGGCGATCGCGTCGCGCAGCAGCGTCTCCAGGTGGCGCAGGAGGGCGTCGATGCGCGCGTCGTCGAACAGTTCGCGGCGGAACGTCGCCTCGACCGTCATGCCCTGCGGCCGGACGAACGCCTCCAGCGACAGGTCGAAGTGCGTCATGCCGTTGTGGACGTGCGTCCAGGACGTGGTGAGTCCCGGCAGCTCCAGCTCGCCGATCTCCTGGGCGAGGAACAGCAGCATCGTGTCGAAGAACGGCGAGCGGCCGTGCCCGCGCGCGGGCCGCAGCTGGCGGACGAGGGCGTCGTAGGGCAGCGCCTGGTGCGCGAAGGCGCCGGTCACGGTGCGGCCGGTGCGGCGCAGCGCCTCGCGGAACGTGGGCGCGCCGGACAGGTCCGTCCGCATGACGAGGGTGTTGCCGAAGTTGCCGGCGAGCCGCTCGACCTCGGCGTGCTCGCGGTTCATCACCGACGACCCGACCGCGACGTCGGCGGAGCCGGTGTAGCGGTGCAGCAGGACGGAGTAGGCGGCGAGCATCACCGTGTAGGGGGTGACGTTCTCCTCCTTGGCGAGCCGCGTCAGGCCCTCGGTCACGTCGTCGCCGAAGCGGCGGGCGCGCCGGGGGGGCCCGGCCGGCGGCGCGGGCGGCGGCCCCCCGGGGCGGCGGGCCGGGCGGGG